>JAOUFE010000104.1 GCA_029858425.1 Spirochaetia bacterium
ACGCGGGTTTCCTTGCATCTGCAATCCACCAGTTTTCTGTGTTCTTCATCAAGATATTTATACGGCGCCTTTTTGTCGCAAACGCAAGTTTCTTCTATGCACTGGCATATTTCCAGGTAATCCATGGATTTCAGACCGCCCGATGGACGGTAAATAAATCCTTCCCCATGACAAATACTGCATTTGGAGGCGCTGTTGCTTTTTAAGATTCTAATTTGACTCATTTTTCTGTTGGGGTCAGCCTTAATATAGTTGTTTTATCATCAAGTAAAAACCAAAATCTTCGGAACTAAATCCAAAATCAAAACGTATTACGGTTGCCTGATTCCACGTCAACCGCAAACCGGCTCCGTATCCGATTTTCCATTCATTGAAACTGAATTTTTGTGGACGATCAAACACGGAAATCATATCCAGAAAAGGACTTACCGACAAATCAAATAGCTGGTCTCCCCATTTCCAGGACATAAATGTGTATCGCGCTTCCAGATCGGCCATGGTTGTAAAATTGCCCATAAACCGGCGGTCTCTAAAGCCGCGAACGCCGCCGATTGAATTTAAATTCTGGTCGGTAAACTGCATGGTGGTCAGGGCAAAAAAAGGCACGTCGCCGAATTTATACGAAACAGCAAGACGGCTAACCAATACCAGGTCAATGCCTTTAAATGGACTGTAATAAAACCTTGATCCAATCGTTAGCTCGCTAAAGTCATAACCGGATCCCAGCCATTTGGAATGATACCCAAACGCGATATCATGGAACATTCCTTTCCGCGGATAAGGCTCCAGATCGCGGTTATCCAGAGTAAGACCTATCATTGCGGCATTGACCCACCCTCCGTTAAAACCCGTTATGTTTCCGGCGCGATATTCGTTGTAAAGCAGCGTATTGCCCATTACCGCCGGGGTCAACGTATTACCGGAGCTTCCAGAATTTACAAAAACTTTTTGACCGGAATAATCTGAAACGGTATAGTTGCGAATTAAATATCCCGCGAGTACGCGAAAAATACCGCCGCCAAAATCGCGCTGGGCCATCAATTTACCGTCAAACCACCTTGAATAATAATAGTTGTAATATCCGTTTGTATTTCCGTTGGCCACCGATCGCAATGAACTGTCATAGGCGTCCATTTGAGTGTAGGTTTTTCCGGCGGGATCAGTCAGGGTTCCAAGGGTTTCCTGGCCAATTCCGTAAAACTGCGAAACCGGGTTTGTATTAAACCACAAGTCTGCATATATTCTAAACGGACTGCCTAAAAAATAAGGAGCATCCCACATAACGGCAAAACTGCTATAACCCCGGCTTTGGTACGAAGCCAGAAATCCAATGTTGTGCATGTACGGAGTGTAGGCAAAAAGCGGGTCATTTTTTTTCCCGTTATAATAATACAGGACAACGCCCGTAGCGCCAAAACCTGTATCCGGGCTGCTGGCCGGGCCTCCGATAAAAGTAAAATAACCATCTTCTTTTTTTTTCTTGAGTTCCGTTTCTGAAAGCTGGTTTTTTTGAGAAATATCGAACCCGGACTGCGCAGTAGTATTTGCCGCCTGGTCTGCATTGGAATTTTCTTCTGAAAAAATATTACACGGCGCAAGAACAATGACGCCGGAAGCAAGGGCAATTTGAAAACATTGTGCCAGTCTCGTCATTGCATCGTGCCGCGTCTATTTACCTTTTTCTTCGGGTTCGTTATCTTTATATTTTAACCGGCCTTCAATATCTTTGGGGTCTGGTTTGGTGACAACATAAAACTGTCCGTTGTTCCAGGACGTTGTATCTCCAATATCAGAGCTGAGGTCGTATTTGGGAGCAAAATAGGGATAATCGGCCTTTCTTTCAGAAAATATGATATGCGACATGCCTTCGCCCCGACGATATCCGTAATCAAAAGGCAACGGCCCGGCTTTTTCTTTTATTTCCCTGTACAGGAATGGGTCAAATCTGTTTTTAAAATACACCAGAGGTCCGTTGTAGACCCCGTATAATTTAATATTCCAGTTGCCATTATTTAAGTAATGAAAGGGAATTCCGGAATCATCGCTAATAATACATTTGCTTTGAGCCAGAATTTGAGTTCTCATGTCGTCAAACGTTTTGTCGTACATCAGATTGGACGCCGCTTTCAACAGAGTTGAGTAACCTTTTAAACTCTGGAGATAAACCTGAAGATGGGGATTTTTGGCCAGACCGCTATCCGATGCGTCGCCTTTAAAGTAAAGCACCACTCTTGCCTTTTTGTCCGAAGGCTTCTTGAAGAAAACAGCCACCGCGTCAACTTTTGAATATTTGTTTTCGGGCGATCTTTCCAGATGTCCCTGCGGGTTAATAATTACCGGGTAAACATCCAGTACCTGAATTTCAAGCCGGGCAAGGGCAAAGAGCATAATTCCGATAACGCCGGAATACTCATTTTCCCCCACCTGTCCCGACATGTAACTGGTAATAAAATAATGATAGTTTAAGGAAGACTTGATGGCATCCAGCAACGAAAACATTTTTTTGGCTTCGTGGTCGGGATGGGTCGGATCTGGATGCGGCATCCCGCCAAAGCGCTCCAGGGCAAACATCTGGATGGTTTGAGCATCGGGGTAAAATTCAAGGGCATGCAAAATGTCCGGGCCTGAAAAAGGATAAAACAAATTTGGACCGCATTGTCTGGTGGCGTGATCGCCCACCCATTTGTCGACCAGATTCAGGTGTTTTGATTCAAACGTACTCCAGGCTGAATTTATGTCGTCATAGTATTTTTTGTATTCGGCTGAATTGGCGACAGGCAAAAGACTGGATCCCTCGGGCAATGGTTTTGCGCCAATCAGGCGCGCAATTGCATTAATTTCAGGATCCTCTTTGTATGTCAAATCGTTTAATACGAGCAGGTTTTGTTCTTTTTCATTGTCGGCAGATCCCTTTGTCGATTTGCATTGGGATACAAAAAATATGACGGATAAAATCAGTAGTCCGCCAACCCATCTTGTTTGTTTCATATTTACTCCATAGAAAGATTCAGCGCTTTCTTCGCCTTTAAAAAATTACAGCTTGACCGGAATATATATCCGTAGACCAGAATTCTTCCGTGTTGTAAAATGCTAAATAAAGGGGAGAAGGTTATATTCTGGCGGATAAGGAGGTTGGGCTGGAAATCAAAAATCAACCCCATCATTGGTAAAAACAGGCGGTTTTTGCGAGCAAAGCGCCCCAAAAACGCAAAATTACCTCTCGATTGGACTGAATTTTGAGTTCCTGCAATTACTTGCAATGCGCCAGATCGGAATTCGCGTTATTTTATTGACAAGATATAGGATTTTAGTAAAAGTCTCTTCTCCGGATGAAATTATTCTTGGCATGGAAAATATGTTCATAAAGTTCTCTGTTCTTTTTCTTACGCCGATATTGCTGGTACTGACCGCGGGCGTTCTTCTGCGGGCAAGAAACCAAAAAGAAAATCTTTTTGCGCTTTGTTTTCTGCTTTTGACCATTCAAACGCTTTCCTGTCCGCTATACTACACGAATATTTTTTGGATTATCCCGGTTTTTATGGTTACCATCTTGCCATTCCGTATATTCTTTTGCCGGTTTTTTACCCACGAAATGGAAGGCATGGAAAGAGAAACAATCCAGTTCTTTGCATCTGGTTATTGACCATGGCAAATAAATTGTTGTTCCCGCGCATGCAGGAGAGTAAATGTTTTACGATGCCATAATCGCCGGAGAGAATTCTTTATTGGTAATTGCCGCTTTTATTGTATTGATTTTTTTTAAAACTCGCTGGAAAATTGTCGCTTTCCTGACGCTGATATCTATCGGTCTTAACGGGCTTTATGATTCATTTCATTACAGCGGACTTATTGTGCAATATCCGCGTTTTTTTGGACTGAATATCCCGTTAGCCTGGCTGGGGACGCCAGCGACCTATATCTTGATGAGGTATTTAACCAGTCCTTCTTTTGTATTTAAAAAAAAACATTTTTTTCATTTTCTTCCTTTTGTCGTCAGACTTGCAACCATTTTTCCGGTCTGGATGCTTTCTGTGGATGAAAAATACAATATTATTATCCAAAATTACCCCAGACAGTACGCCGGAAATCTGAAAGGCGTAATGAATTTTTATCCTCTGGCTATTTATATAAATGTGTACTACTTTGCCATCGGTATTTTGCTATACAAAAAAAACAGGATGGCCAGAAAGGAACTTGCGAACCCGGGAGGCAAACCTCTGACTTATACATATTATTTTGTCTGGTTTGTTTGTATGGTTTTTTCCCTTAAGGTTGCCGCTTTTGGGGTTTATGCCGGGGACAATATCATTGTCAAAAATGCATTGATTTTGTTTGGATTTGTCTACCTGTTGCTTTTTATCATGCTGTCGTATTTCCCCGTATTGGTGAAAGCCGGTTTTTTTTTATCGGATGAAAGCGAGCCGGAAAGAACATATTTGAAAAATAGAGACCTGCCAAAAATAGAACAAGATATGGCGTTATTGATTGAAAAAGAAAAAATATACCTGAAAGAAAACCTTTCGCTCCCGGATTTTTCCGCTCAAATGCACCTGAAAGTTCACCAGATGTCGGAATATCTAAATAAATATCATCACCAGAAATACCAGGATTTTATCAATCATTACCGCGTTGAACATGCCAAAACACTTTTGAAAACGGACAACTTTCTACCCCTTAAACATGTCGCCTACCAGTCTGGTTTTGCTTCCTATAACCCCTTTTATCAAGCCTTTAAAAAAGAAACGGGTTTGAGTCCCGATGAGTGGATTAAAAAAACTTGAAAAATTTTTTTATTTTCAAAGAATCCTTGACAAATTATAGAAGTGTAACTATTTTGTAACTATGACAAGTATTACTATACGCAATATTCCGGATGATGTTTATTCAAAAATAAAACTGTTATCCGATATTGAAAAACGAAGCATTAATAATGAATTGCTGGTCATTATTGAGAAGGGAACGAATGTTCTGGTTGGAAATAATATAAATTCAGGAAAACAATTGTCTAAAACTTCCCAGATACAGCTCTGGAGAAATCTTTCAGGCGTCTGGCAAGACGATAGGACAACAGATGAAATTATTAATGATATTTATTCAAACAGAACCATGGGCAGGGAAGTTGACTTATGATTTTACTCGATACAGATGTTTGCATTGAGATACTTAGAAAAAATATAACTGTGCTCAATGCCCGCCAACGCCATGATGAAGATGTTGGCATATCGTTTGTTACTGTTGGGGAACTTTATTATGGGGCGCAGAAGTCATCCAATCCTGAAAAAAACATGAATCTCGTAGAGGAATTTTTAATAACGATCAACGTAATTCACTCAAACCATGAAATTATGAAAAAATTTGGAATTTTAAAGGCGCATTTAAAAATTCACAATCAACTTATTCCCGATGCCGACATATTAATAGCTTCGACAGCCTTTACTACGGCTCAAAAACTGGTTACCGGGAATATCAAACACTTCCAGCGGTTCCCTGATTTAATCATTGAAGACTGGATTAGAAACAGTTAGGGAAGCGCTTCTTGCTTCCATCCTGATCCAGGATAGCTGGAGAAAAAATCTAAAAAAAGCGTTACTGAGTGATAACTCCGGTAGACAAAGCCCTTTTTATGGTGTATAAGTACAGCAAATGTTATGAATCAGCATAGCGAAAAAACAATAACGGAACTATGGGTTATCGATCATATGTTATCGAAGACAAAAAATATGTTGCAGAATTGAGTGGGAAATTTTAAAGAGATTTAAGGCAGTAAGACAGGGGGAAACTTCCCCCATCCAAAAACAGGAGGGTTATATGAAAAATAAAATAATATTTTTTTATCATTCATTTCCCAAAAAAAGATTGACAAAACAATTCTATCGCCCAAATTATATTGGCGCAGGTATTTATATGAAGCATAAAAAAGACCGCTTTATGTATTTCAGGGTAATACGATATTGCATAACGCTTTTGTTTTCCGGAGTTTTGTTTCTATTGCCTCATTGCCTTTTTGCTGATATTGTTTACCTCAAAGACGGCAAAGTCTTTGAATATGCCACAATATCCAATGCCTCTGTAATGAGTACAACATTTGAAACCCGCTCCAAAGAACAAAAAACTGTAACTGCGGCCGAATTGCTGAGACTGCGTTATGGCGAAAGCGAAATTGAACCCGTCAGTCTTTTAAAAAAAGACGGCTTGCTTATTGACGGATTTCTGGTTGAACAAGACGCCAATACTGTATTGATCAGAAAAAACAAACAGGAAAAAAACGAGGAATTAATCAGCAAATCGGACATTCAGCAAATGTCCAAAAATAAAATTATTACTTTGTATCCGGAAACAGATCTCCGGCTGGGAGCATTTTACCCCATAAATACAGGCGGATCAAAACTGGGCACAGGTTTTGCCGCCATGCTTGGCGTGTTTATTAATCCACCATTTTTACCAAACTCAAAGCTTGGTTTGGAAGCGGGCTACATTTACTCCAATAGCGGTACAAACAAGGGATTGGCGATGCATATAATACCGGTATTAATCAATGCCCAGTATTTAATAAAACTAACCAGGAATACTGGTATAGATTTTGCGCCGCGTGCAGGATTTGGCGGAGGCTATGTTATCTTTAACGACGGCGAAGGCGGTAGTTTTCAATCGGTGATACCCGCAGCTTCTGCAGGAGTCGGCATGTATATAACATTTGTGCCCAGAAAGGTATTTGCCAATATTTTTGCGGACTATCTTGTTTTTATAGAAGGAAAAAATGCGCTTCATTCGCTGATGGGTACGATTGCGCTTCAAATCAGATTTTAGATGAACAACAGAAGGATAGCTATTATGAAACATTTGCAAATACTCCAGAATACAAAAAATATTCGCAAAAAAGCTCAAGGTATCTGCTTTTTTGCGGTCATTGGCTTATCGACTTTAATATTCCAGTTTTCCTGCGGCGGCAAGGTTATAACGGAAATTCAGACATATAAAGCAAATCTTCCACCCGAAATTGTTGTTTTTACCTCGGACTCGCCCGGCGGCGCTACGCTTTTGCCAAACCAGGTCTTTCATGTTCATGTAGAAGCAATGGATCCCAATGAAGGGAATAAAATTTCCTTTAAATTTGACTCAAAGATTGGCTCCTTTAGCGGACAAAGCGATACAGAGACAACCAGCGATGTGGTATTTACATTGCCTGGGATTTTAAGCGCAGGATTTACAGCTATTGCTACGGTAACTGTTACCGATCAAAAGGGAGCTTCTTCAGCCAAAGATCTTGATCTTGGAAGCGGAAGAACCGGTCCATTAATTACTGTAAATACCGGAGTTGTAACATATCCATACCTGAAAGATACGGATTGCACCTCCGTTGGATGGTCAGCCGATGCGGACGGTTTTTTTCAGGTAAATTTGTTAAAGGATATAAATGCCTCATGCGCTGTTGATACATCTGTGAGCGGTAATTTTAAATTTTATACCAAAAATACGCCCATAGAAGTTTTTGTCCACGGAATCAACGGAAAATCTTCCTGCCATGCCGAAACCGTGGCTTCTGTTTATACTCCCCTGACGAACGGCAAGGCGAATAACGATCAAAACTACAAGTTATGTCTGGTCACCAGAGACGCACTTGCGCAGGATTCTTTTATTTCGTATAATTATACCCTGGACAATGTTCCTCCGGTAACCACGCCCACTCCTTTGATAGCCAGTCAGACATTTAAAGCAGTACCATCTACTGTTTTAAATTGTGCGGATGCATTGAGCCCGTGCAAAGATGTCAGTTATACGGTAGATTATACGTCGGCTACGCAGGTCTCGCCTGCTGGAATAACTCCCAATTTTGCCGGTATCGGTACCGTAATGAATTACACCAGCAATGTCAGCCCGGTATTTCCTGTCGGAAGCCAGGGCGATGGCGCCTACCGGTTCAATTTTATTTCCCGTGATGCGGCAGGAAACCAGGAAGTTTCAAGCTCTGTATTTTGGATGAACGCAATAAGCCCGGTTGTCACAGCGGCTGCGCCCAGTCACGCTGTTTTGACAACCACAGGCAATATAGCTTTTCAAAGGAGCGATATCGTTTGGAGTTCCAACGATCTGGGAACGTTTCAAGTACTGATTAACCCGACAAACGCTGTGAATCCGTGCAATAGCGGGGGAACTCAAGTCAGCGCTGGAACCCTTACTGGAATCAATCAAAATATTACGTCGAGTATTCTGGCCACCGATTTGCCAAACGAAGGCGCAAATACCATATATATTTGCATCAACGATGGTTTTACAGATGCCTGGGCGTCCAAAACCATCAAGCGCGACAATACTCCTCCATTGCAAAGTACTACATTTGGGCCGGGTACTTTTTCTGCTTCGCCAACCGGAACCTTTTCATGTACTGACAGCAACGCATGCAGTATTGCCTATTCCGTGGCTTTTAACGCAGATACCCAGACCGCGCCGGCTGCCGCAGCCTTAGCATTTCCGGGTACGTTGACCGGTCCAACATCGTCCATGATTACGTTGGGAACGGCCGACGGTACATACACCATTCAATATCAGGCCGTGGACGAGGTAGGCAACATATCTATTGCCCCGGCTACATTGTCTTTGTCGCTCGATGCGGTTGCTCCGACGATTACGCAAGGAGTTTCTGTTTTACAGGTAACATCCACAGGAGCTGTTAGCCCGGTTAATAATGCCAGTATCGACTGGTCAACCAATCAAAACAGCAGTTACTATGTAATGCAAGGAGCTGCCTGCGGCGGCACGACACTCGGAGCGACCAATATTACAGCAGGGGGTACGTCTGTTTCAGGCACAGTCAGCGGCGCAACAATAACAAGCATTTTAAATGCTCCAACCCTGACTCCTGCGCTAACAGCGGGATCCAATACCGTAAATATCTGTGTTTTTGACGGATTTACCACCGCCACGAAAGCGGTTACAGTGGTACTCGACAATACGGCGGCTGTTACCAGCGTGTCGCCCAATATTCATAATGGAAATTTTCAATTAGCCCAAAGCGTTACCTTCAATTGTTCGGATATTGCCACAGGCAATAGCGGCTGTAATGGCATTCGTTATATAGAGTCAAATCCACCCAATACTCTTGTTAGCGGTACATTTCCAGCAGGGACAACGCCAACCTTTACCGCTGCGACCATAGGCGCTACGCCAGGAACCGGTACCGGAACATTGATTAACAGCGGCGCTGCTGTATCACTGGGAGCTTTGGGAGACGGTAAATATACGACTACTTTTGTGTCTCTGGATAATGTGGGTAATGTTGAAGCGGTAAAGACCATTAATTATACAATTGACTCAACTTTACCTGCATTAACGCTGGTTACGCCTTTTACAAATTCAGTCGTAACAACGACAGGCGCGGCAGCTTATAATACATCCAGTATTACCTGGAGCTCATCTGTTGATGCAAACTATTATATTTTAATCAACCCGCCTGCAGGCGGCGCAGGCTCCTGTACGTCTGGCGGCGGTTTAACGGGAGGAGCAACGATTGCGGCCACAACCAACGTCACGACGACCGTTACGGCAAGCGCTGCGGCGCCATCGCCATGGATTAATGGTCAGAATG
>JAOUFE010000212.1 GCA_029858425.1 Spirochaetia bacterium
CTGAAAATGGAAAACAACAAGATCGTTATTGCAGGCGGATTCGATTCCATGCTGAATTATCCCCAATACCTTGGATTTCAAAGACTGGGAACATTCTCAACCTGGGAAGGCGAACCTTCGTCTGCTTGCAGACCATTTGACAAAAAAAGGAGCGGTCTTGTTCTGGGAGAAGGCGCCGGCGTGGTTACCTTGCAACGGGAAAATGAAGCAGACAAGGATTCTATTCTGGCTGAAATCAGGGGATATGGTTCTTCGATGGATGGGTACTTGGTAACTGATCCTGAACCAACCGGATACTGGCTTGCAAAAGCCGCAGATGCGGCAATAAAAGATGCAGGACTCCAACCACATGATATTGACAGCGTTCATCTTCACGGAACAGGAACGCTAAAGAATGATCCGGCTGAAACCAATGCCATGAAGTTAATTTTTGGAGAAAAATATAATCGTATTCCGGTTTTTTCGCTGAAAGGACATGTGGGTCATGGAATTGGAGCTTGCAGCATTTTGGAGTTAGGCGCTGTAATATATGCATTGAATAGCCAGGTAACTCCCGTTACTGCAAACTATGAATTTCCTGATGAAACCGTAAATCTTTTTGTGATCAGGGGAGGCGAATACAAAATGAAAGTAAATAATATATTAAAACTGAATGCTAATATTGGCGGTCAAAATTCTGCATTGGTGGTGAGCAGGTATGGGCAATAAAATTGTAATAACCGGCGCAAGCTCTGAAATTGGTCTTGCCATCGCCAGGAAATTCCTGGTTGGCGAAAATGAAGTTGTTTTGCACGGGAACAAAAATATCATTCATTGCGAAAAATTAACAAATAATCTCAATGTGAATTACAAGCTGGTTCGCGCAGATTTTTCTCTTGAAAATGAAATCGAACAATTTCTCATAGAACTAAAAAATGTTGACATACTGATAAACGGAGCAGCCTTAAATGCCTATGGATTGCTATCAAACTATTCCGATGAAAATATTGATAAAATGTTGACGATAAACATCAAATCGCTGATAAAAATCACTCGCGCCGCAATCAACCAGATGTTAATCAAGCGCAAAGGCGTTATCATTAATATATCTTCTGTAATGGCGCAAAGGGGACTCAGGGGAGCTTCTTTATATGCAGGAACCAAGGGATTTATGGAGTCCATGTCGCGCGTACTAACGGCGGAATATGGAAAAAAAGGAATTCGTATCAACAACGTGGCCCCTGGTCCAATTGATAGCGGAGAACTGAAAAAAACAAGAGAATATGCTGAAGAAGAAGTGCGCCAGCTTTCCATTTCCAAAAGACTTGGAAACCCGGAAGATGTTGCAAATCTGGTATATTTTTTAACAGAAGATAAAGCCGAATTTATCAATGGAAAAACATACGCAATAGACGGAGGATTCAATACCGGCATATGAGTGAAAATATCCTGTATAATGCACTAAAGACCGTTTCGCAAAAACGAAAAAGTGTGCGAAAATTCAAGTCAAGTAAAATACCCCCGGAAGCCATTGAAAAAATAATGGAAATCGCAAAAACATCTCCCTATGCGGGCGGTAAAAAAGACTGGGAGATCATTGTTGTTGATAATTCAGACACTATTCATAAATTAAAAGATATTATTAAAAAAAAGGTGGAAATCTCTTATGCGGGAACAAAACCTGAATTCAAGCAAATGTTTGAAGATTATGCCAGATATTTTTATTCATTTGAAACAGCGCCCCTGATATTGATTCCTGTTTATAAAAATCGAAGCGGTCTTGCGTATGCATTTCTGTCAGATCCCCATGACGTTGTAAAACTTGATAGCGACGGAATCATAAAATCGATTGCCTGCGTATCCATGATGATCATCCTAGCAGCCGAAAGCCTTGGTTATAATACCTGCTTTGTTCATGGAGCGTGCATTGCATCTGATGAAATTATTTCTGAATTAAATATTAAAAAAAATAAAAAAGTAGGAGCAATAATTCCTGTTGGATATGCTCAGGAGGATGTATGAACATTGAAAATCAAATAAAAGATATTTTAGCCGACGCACTTGGCTTTTCAGGAGCTGATGAAATTCAATCAGATGCTTCTCTGATGGATGATCTTGGCGCAGATAGCATCGATTTTCTGGATATAATTTTCCAGATAGAAAAAAAAATCGGCATAACTATTGACACAAATAAATTCAATGTAGCCGGTTTTGATATAAACGATAATGAATACGTTGTAGATTTTAAATTGACAAAATCCGGGGCTGACAATCTTCAAATGGCTTTTCCCGAAAGAAAAGATAAATACCAGGAAGGCGTTGCCTTGCG
>JAOUFE010000213.1 GCA_029858425.1 Spirochaetia bacterium
CTCTTCGCGCCGCCGGTTAAAACGATATGAAAATTCATTGCAATAATAACCCGTGTTGGTCAGCGCGAAAAAATGATGAAGCCCAAGATACCACTTTTTGAAATTTATGATATTGATTTCCAATTTTCGCGTCGATTGAAAATTACAAATTTCGTGCCGGCCAATTACCCCGGCATAATCAAGTTGTTTAAAATTCCGGATTGAAATTTTTGAATAATTTTTTTTGGCATTTGTACATAAAGTAGAACCCTGCGCGATCAACGGTATCAGATTCAGCTCAACGGAAGTATTTTGTTTATCGGGGATCGGAATCAAACGAATGCGCTTTTGCTTTTGATTGGCCTGGATCTCTAAAAGTGCCAAAACTTTCTGGTTCGAAGAAGTTTTCCCCCCGACTTTAAATTCTTCAGCCAGAACCAAAAAGTCAGGCCCGCCTATTTTATATTTGACCATGTCCGATTCCATTTTTTTACGGATTTTGTACTGCATCAGCAGAGCCGTCGATTCGCTGACATGGATTTGTTTGCTCAAAAGGACGCCGGAAATACCTTTTTTGGTCTGGGTCATCAGAAAAATCGCGATATACCACTTTTGCAGAGGTATTTTCGAACCGTGAAACATTGTTTTTCCGGTCAAAGAAACCTGCTTTTTACAATCACGTGACGCGCATTGCAAAAGTCTTCTTCTTTTTAAAGATTTTCCCTTCAATTTATAGTACTTTTTGCCTCCGCAGTTTGAACAACAAAACCCGCTCGGCCATTTCAACTGAAAAAGATGATTTTCACAGGCATCTTCATCGGGAAATTTTCGATCAAACTCCATCATACCGAAATATTCTTTACGCACCCTCTTTTTATATTTACAGGCCATGCGTATACTATACAAAATAAATGTAAAATCGACCACAAAAAATTCGGTGCCTGCCCTTGCCGTGGCTCAGGTAAAATAGTGTTTTCCCGAAATCTCCCCCAATCCAACAACCTTTTCATCATTCTTCGCATAAACACAAAATTTCTGAAAAATTGGAAAATAAGATTTGATTTTTAAGTTGAGGCATTGCAAGAGTCGATAATGCTGTAATGAATGATGTGCATGACGATCTTTCAGATGATAACCAGCCTGAAAAGTTTTTAACAACCGGGAACTCTACGCAAAATCAAGACTTTAATGGTCCTGGTAAAGTTCTTTATTTGAATTTAACGGAAAATTCTCCTAAAGATAATATTGTTTATATGGAACCGAGGCCAATAAGACATAAAGACCGCATGTCTGATCTTTTCAAAACACTTTTTAAAAGAAAAAAGTAAACTTATTTTGATCTTTTTATGAACATCCAGTTGTCGTGCCACACGTATCGCATTTTAAACAGGAACCATTTCTGACAAGAGTCAACTGTCCGCATTCACTGCATGCATCGCCGACATAACCTTTTACTTTTGCTTCAGCGATCAGTGCCATTTGAATTCTGGCGGATGATGCGGTTGTTTTTGTCAAAACAGGCTGCCCCTCGCCGGGTATTTTATTTTTTATTATGTCCCTTTCAAAACTACCTTGATTTTTTGGTATATTCTCAGGAGAGTCGTGATTTGAAGATTCTTTGATAAGTTCTTCAGGCGGAACATGAGCCAAATCGTTTCTATCCAGATAAGAAATGGCTAATTCTCTGAAAATAAAATCCATTACTGAAGTAACCATTTTAATTCTGTCATGACCCTGCACCATGCCATTTGGCTCGAATTTGGTAAAAATAAAAGCTTCTACAAATTCTTCAAGGGGTACCCCGTATTGTAAACCTAAAGATATAGCTATGGCAAAACCATTCATCAGGCTTCTGAATGCCGCGCCTTCTTTATACATATCCAGAAATATCTCGCCCAAAGAGCCATCTTCATATTCTCCGGTTCTTAAATACACTTTATGACCACCAATTACCGCTTTTTGCGTGTAACCCTTTCGTCGAAGCGGTAATTTTCTTCGTTTGGCAATATTTTGAACAATTTGCGCGGCTATTTTTTCAGCTTTTGAAACGGACGAAGCCATGGTTACTTCAGCCTCCTTTTCAACCATTTCAAATAAGCTTACGCCGGTTGCTGAAAGCGGCTGAGAAAGTTTAGAGCCGTCTCTGTAAAGCGCGTTGGCTTTTAACATGGCCTTCCAGGAGGTAATGTAGGCGTTTTTTACGTCCTCAATGGAAGCCTCATAAGGCATATTGATTGTTTTTGAAATTGCGCCTGAAATAAAAGGCTGAGCTGCCGCCATAATTTGTATATGTGCCTGATAAGCGATAAATCT
>JAOUFE010000105.1 GCA_029858425.1 Spirochaetia bacterium
AATAGCATAAATCATTGCGGCAAGATCATTGAGCAGATAAATGCGTTTAAAATTAAAATGCTTTCTTGTTCGATCGGCATCGATGGTCCATTTTCGATTGCTCATCAGTATGGCATTGTTTTGAACCGGGCCGGCGCCGGCAATGCACAGGGTGGACTCTTGGGGCAGGATAGAGTTTGCTTTAATATATTCCCCGATTATTTCTTCAAGGCCGTTGAATTGATCGCTTGTGTAATATTGCCTTGCGGATAATTCGTTAAACCGGATTCCGCTTTTGCCATGAACATTGTTTGTTCTCGTGTCCAGATGACCGACCAGAGTTTTGGTGCCCCCCGCATCCATTCCAATGATGGCGCCATAGTCTGTTTGAATATTGAACATCTGGGGTTTTATTCCCCAGCTATTCATGTTAAAAGGGTTGGATAATTTTTTTTTGCTCATTGTTGGCCTGTCTGCAAAAAAACCAACGTGGCTTTGAAGCATTTCATGGGAGTCAATATTTATTTGTGTTTTTTGCGGAAAAGCAAAATAGTGTTTAAAACGAAACGATGTTGGCGAAAATATGCCGGGGGTAGCGGAAAACGCCGGTTCATTTCTGCAGGGAACGGACATGTCCGTTTCCCCCAGGGATGCCCGGCGGTTGCAGCGAGGGGGTTTTGCGACCCCCTTCGGCCAAGCCTCTTTTGTCAAAGAGGTCTCGGCCTACCCCCCGGCAATAATTCAGAAAAATTGTTGGAGCGATATCGAAAGACAATAATGGACTCGCCGTTGGTTATGGGGGATGTATCGGTTCCCATGACAATAAGCATCGGCTACACTTTAAAACCAGGCTTTTTAGTGAGTAGCTGAAAATGTTTTTAATTGTTGATCCAGGATTTATTGTGTATTATGGGTTTTTATGTATAAATCCTGTTATCTGAATTATGTTTTCAAAGCAGAAAAAGCAAAAAAAATAATCATTTTTAAATCAAGTATAATTTGCATTATGCTTGCTTTATCGGCGGACTTTAGTTGTTTTTCGTGGGATTTTTATAATCAATTGTATCCCGCTCCCGCTCCTGCTCCTGCTCCCGCTCCTGCTCCTGCTCCTGCTCCTGCTCCCGCTCCCGCTCCCTGCACTTTGTGCAAGATGTTTTTGACTGCCGGGACATTTGATGGTAGTATGGTTTCTGTTGCTCCAATTCCTGGAAATACAACAATGGGGGCAACTGGAATAGCCAAAGCCGACAATTGGTGTATGAATGATGCAGGAAAACCTTTGTCCCCAGCAGGCTCTGTCTTTAAGGCGTTGATTGTAGACTCAATAAACAGAATTGCCTGTACAACAGCAAATTGTACTGGCGGTGTTGGCGAGCATAAAGACTGGGTATTGCATCAGAACACGGCATACGTTCGTCCTGATGGGACAACCGTAATTGGCACCACAGACGCAAATGGACTATTAACAATCCAGACAGTTGATATTTGCGATGGTATAATTTGTTTAGCGCCGACTACTGTCTGGGCTGGATTAGCGATGTCGAATGCATGGACAAGCAATGCCGTTAATTGTACCGATTGGACAAGTATTGGTGTTTCAGGGGGGATTTCTTCAAGCAGTAATATTGGTCCCGGGGCAACAAGTGGCGGTGGTTGCGCCACAGGCTACGCCCTGATTTGTGTGGAGCAGTAATTTATGGAAAATTAATATGGCCATGGTATTTCAGACCATTTTTGTCCGCATGCAAAAATAATTTCTATCATTCAAAGATGCCGCGCATCAAACAGCAGGCACAAGCTGCGCCGTTGGGCGGCTCTCGATGATGGGAGGCAGTTTTGTGGGGCACGGAGCTTTATTTACTTTAGGCAACGCAAAAAATCAATTTCTTGGAATAATTTTGTTAAAGCCGTCCAGCAAGGCATCTGGATTTTTAATCCATTTTTCTCGAAATGTTTCAAAGGCTTTTTTAAAGTCCTCGTCTATATAATCATTTTCAAAAGCCCGGATATATCCGTTAATCTCGGTTGTCAGGAATTTGCGGTCTTTGTCTTCTTCGGATGTAATGGCATAGACTCCGATGCCAAGCCGGTTTTCCGGGATTTCTCCGCGCACAAATGCCGCGCCGGCAGATAAACCGGAGCATGTATAGTAACCAATGGGGATTTTGTGGTCGAAAATATTCAGGATAATTCCAATGCCGCCCTGGGAATATTCCATAAAGTAATCGCCCATGACCTTGTCTTTGCCCAGACCAAATATCGCCACCGGAGGTTTCCTTTCGTCTAACAGGGGTTTTAATGTATCGAGAAAATTATCATAACCAATGGAGTCAATCAGACCTTTGCGTTTTTGATACACCCTCAGTAACTCGTTTAATTTTTCTTGCTGGTTTAGCGAATGGTAATAATCAAAGTCTATTTTCTTCCAGATTTCCGGAATTCCTGCTTTGAACAAAAGCAGGCTGCGCGCTCCTGATCCCCTCGCTACGCGGTATGTTCCGCTTACTGCATAAGAAGCAAAAAGATCATTTGCATCTCCGGCAATGTTCAGCTCTTTGACATTGGCTCCGTTGGCGACTCCCACCTGGACATTGCCCACAATATGCACCGGCTCCTGGCGCGCATGGGTTTTAATAACAACATCCTTGGCAAAGGCAAAGGAGTTGTTGCCGGAAAGTCCAAAAATGTCGATGCTTTCCGCCTGAATACCTGTACCAATGTAGCGTTGGCCGCCGGCATTTTTTAAAATAAATTTTTTTGCGCCGGATTCTGAAGCTTTTCTCATTATGTAATTTAAATCAATGGATTTCATTTGTATCCCGACATCAATTTCAATGGTATCTCCGCGAATGCCTTTTAAGTGTCGCGAAAGCGTTGCATCGCTTAAAGTGGGATTCAAAAAATCCCGATGCTTCAGAAAATTCTTTTTTCTTTCCACATAATTATCCATGTCCATTTGCCCTAACCATTCTTTTTGTCCAAAATTATTAAACAAAAGAGGATCGCTCCCGTGATACCGGAAGCGTCTGGCGCCAATGATATCGGCATGGTTGCTCATTCCCATGCCCCCAGCCAGACCTTCCATGTCGCCAATCATCGATTTTACCATTGCGACAATTCGCGTTGCGCCGTCTTCCGGGTCTATCCTGGTTCCATATCTTCGCGACGTTATTCCCCAGGCGCATTGCCCTGTATGGCATCTTCTGCAAAGAGTACACCCAAGCGGAAATAAATGAGGCATGCCCATTCCTGCAAAATCAGCGCCGGCCAGAAGTACCAGCATGGCGGCAAAACTGTCGCGAACGCCGCCTTCGGCAATGATGCTGACGTGCTTGCGCAATCCTTCTCGCCTTAGCGCCACGTCGGCAATATGCGTTAAATATACAATGTTGAGTCCAGAGTTTTGCAGATCGACCTTATGCGCGGCTCCGGTGGAGCCATCGCCGGCCTTTATTGTAATGTAGTCAAATCCGGCTTTGGCAAGAGCGACAACGATGTGTTCAAAATTCCAGGCAGTTCCGTAAGCGTCAGCGCCAATCAGTTTTTCGGGGCCAAGCATTGCGCGAAGCGTTTCTACTCTCATGGGAAGCTCTTCAATAGAATACTGCAAATGCTGCGGGTTAGGGGAGGTGAGCGGTCGCAGGGCTTCCACGCATCGAATGAGGGCTATTTCAATGTCATTTTTTTTGCCATCAAGATGACCGCCTTTCCCTTTTTTGGCGTCCTGACCATATTTCATGCTGAAACCGGCAAATTTTTCCAGATGAATCCATGGGCCATATCCGCCCGATCCAAACTGTACAATGCACTGGCTTGCTGCAGCCATCATGTCGGGATGAAGAAAACCCTCTCCGGTAAAAAAAGGTCTTCCAAGCTGCATGCTGGCCATTAAACGCGAAAGAAAGGCTTCGTGGGAGTTGGATCCATAAGACTGGTTGGAATCAAATATGGGGGACTGAACCGGGAATCTTGCCGTTCTTTTTCCCAGCGTCATGTCAATCATTTTCCCGGCATACTCAAATTTATGGTCGCGCTGCGGGGACAATATTTCAGCGGCGTCAATAAGCCAGTCCTGACGCAGTTTCGATGGCTGGCGTCCAAGATGGGCAGATCCGATCAATGACTGGCCGGCAGATCTCGATACCATATCATTAATTACCTCAGAGTTTGATATGGGAACTCCCATGTCAAAATATTCCGGATTATTGACGATTTGTATGGCGCCCTGCGGGCACATTTTAACGCACCGCTTGCAGTTACAGCATTCTTCTTCGACAATATGCAGAATTTTATCATAGTATAACACATCGCCAGACAGCGCAAATTCGGGTTTTAGCGGGTTTCCTGAAATATCCACCAGAATTTCTTCCATATAAAAAACGCCGCTTCCGGTATGGGGGCTTTTCAGATTATGGGTACATTCTACAACGCATGCTCCACAATAAACGCAACCCCGGCCTTTATCGTCGGACTCCGAAGCCACACGAACTTTAAATTGACCTTTAAAATTCTCAATTCCAAGCTTTCCCGGGCGATCATGGACAATGCTGCGGTTTTGAATAATGATTTGCCGCTCGGATTTTATGGCGTTTGTTTTTATATCTGGCACAGTTTTTCCCGTTTTTATTTTATTTCCCCGCGATTTTGCCGAACATTTTGAGGTACATGGATATAATTATTTTCCAGAATTTTTACGGATTTAATTCCCTTCTTGATATTTTCATTCCATTGTGCCAGAAAAGCAATCAGCTTTCCTGCCGGGGGCGATAATATCTTTAAGCCGGTTTTACTGGCATCTGCATAAGTAACAATGGCTCGCTCTTCGGAGGCAAAAACCGCGATGTTGTCATTGAAACCCACCGTAAATTGCCGCATATGATCCCGGTCTGTCATCCCCAGCATAATATCTCCATAGTTAATGATGGCGGTGCTGGGGCCGCTCATCTTAAAATGTTTCAAGACAGGATCGGATGTCAGCTCAAAATATTTTTGTTTTTTTTCCACGGGAATATCTTTTGTTTCTGCCGGGAATTTCTGGATCATCAGCCATTCAATTTCCTCCAGAGACAATCCCTGCTCCAATAAATAATAGGTTTCCTGAAATATGGCTTCAGAGTCTGTTCCCACCTGCATGGGAATACCGAGCTGTTCCAGCGCCCGCGCATTGGATTTATCGGACGATAAATGTCCGTTATGAATACCGGCAAAATTTCCATGAACAATTGGCTGGGCGCCCCACCAGACTCCATTTCCCTGGGAAGTGGGCCATCGCATATGAACAAGCACTCCCGTCAGTAGTTTATCAGAATACTGCTCCAGATCAAAAATGCGAATTGTATCATTGAGTTCAAAGGCAGTAGAAAAATTTGCTCCATTCAGCGAACTTGAAAAAATGCGGGCATTATCCCGGTTTCGCAAATTAAACAAAATTACGCGATCCCGGATAAAATCATGAACACCGCCCTTGCCGCCCTTGTGTTTAATTAAATCTTCCGAAGGCGTAAGCGCGGTATAACTTAAAAAAACGGGCATGTCATATTCAAAATACAAATTCTCCCGGACGAGGGGGCGCTTATCCAGAAAATGAATTCCCATGTTTTCAAGGGTATCTTCGAGTTCTGTAATTTTATTGCGTTCGCGGTACATTATATGAAAATGATAATGTTCATCATCTCTGTAAAATCCTTTTAGAAAGGCTCCGGCGCCGTTGCGCGCCCTGTATTGAAGTACCTGCGCCGAGGCAAAGACGTTGGGTAATGTACAATTTCCGTGAATCGCAAATAATCCGCAGGCTCCGGGCGCAATTCCTGCGGCGCCACCTGAAAAGTCTTCTACGGAAACGGATGAATAATTGTTGATTGTCATTTTGTATTGCTTTTTGCCGCTCTGGATATTTTTATTGGCGGAGTCGGTATTGAGTTATTGCTTGATGCGTATTGATTGAGAACGTCCGGAGATGTATCGAAATTGTCGATGTCAACAAATCCCATTGCATTTCTGGGGCAGGCTTCAACGGCATCGCGTGTTGAGATATTGACCCGGTCTGCAATAAATTTAAAATACTTTTCAATGCGCAAGCCGCTCCAGGACTTTTCTGTTTTTGCAATTGCGCCGCTGGAATAATGATAGCACCAGTCGCATTGTACGCAGATGCCGCAATAAAAACACCGGGATGCTCCGTAAACGGCCTCATGCTCATTCAGGGGGAGCCTCATTTCTTTAAACGAGTTTTTGGTTGAGGATCGTTTTAATGTGTTGGTTCTCAGTCGCGCCGCTTTTTTAAAGTATCTGGACTTTATGGTATGAAAGTAGGCAATTTTGTTTTCTGTATACCATGTGGGTTTGATTCCGGAATAATCGCCGATAATATCTGTGGCGGTATTTCTTCCAGATGCTACGGCTCGGACGACCATCCCGACATCGCGGGCATAGCCAAAACGGGCATCGCCGGCAATATACAATGGTTTTTTGGAGCCATTTAGTTCGATGGTGTTGTTTTGGATGGAAAAATCATTCCCGAGAAACTTCAGGTCGGGCGTTTCTCCTATTGCTTTTATAATATAATGAGTTTGAACTTCGATAAACTCTCCGCTGGACATAATGGTCGCCTTACCATCAGAACCCGGTTCGCCCGGAGTCATTTTTTCGAGTTTCAAAGACGTTGTTCCATCCGGGTTGGTTTTTTGTGAAATTTCGTATGGATTCAGGTAATACTGGAAAAGGATTCCTTCCTTTTCACATTCCTCCACTTCGCCGGGATGGATTTTCATATCTTTCTTGTTTCTCCGGTAATAAATCGTGACTTTTTTCCCCATTCGTGCAGCCGTTCGCGCCACATCTATGGCTGTATATCCGCCTCCGATAACCGCTACAGATTCCCCTGCGTCCATATCGTTGATAAGGCTTGTGTCTCCATTAGACTGACGAAATTGCATATTTAAATTCAGCGTTTTTAAAAAATCAACGCCAATGATGACTGCCTTGCTGTATTCACCCGGAATACCGAGTTTTCTTGATTTATGAGCGCCGGTGGCTATAATGACATAGTCATATTTTTTTTGAAAATCCATAATTTCGTTTTTACCGATTGGACGACCCGTAAATATGTTTACTCCGAGAGCTTTGATATAGTCGATCTCCCATTGCAAAATTTCGGAAGGGTATCGGAATATGGGGATTCCCTGCGCCATCATGCCGCCGGCCATATTTTCTTTTTCAAAAACATCAACATGGAATCCGTGTTTTTTTAAAAAATAGGCGCAGCTTAAACCTGCCGGTCCGGCTCCTGCAATGGCCACGGATTTGTTAATGGACTTTGTTACTTTTTCAGGTAGCATGTTGTTTTGAAAGGCGTAATCTGAAACAAATCTTTCCAATTCCCGAATATTTACGGGGCTATCCAGTTTTCCGCGATTGCAGGAATATTCGCATGGATGGTCGCAAAATCTCCCGCAGCCGCCGGAAAATGGATTGGTTAGTTTTAATATTTCAAATGCCTGCGCAAAGTTTCTCTGGCTGAGGGCAAACAAAAATCCGGGGATGTCGTTTAACGCAGGGCATCCGGATTGCCCGTTGGCATCCTGCGAAAAGCATGGCGCTTTCTTGTTTTCATAAACAGGTATTATACTCAAATGAAATTTCCTTTTCGTTTTTCAGGGGCATCCCCGCTCTAATCGTCTGACACGAGAAGTCAAGAAAATTGCGATTTTAATATATGGCGGGTTGACAGAGTTTTGGCCGGAACCGGGGCATCGGGGTGCAGGTTTTCGGGTATTGGCGTTTTGCAGTACAACGCGGCATGTTTTTTATATTTTCTCTAATTTGACGCATCTTTTGCGCTGATCGCGATTGGCGCTTGAGCGAAGCTTTGTTCCATCAAGTCCAAATATTTTGTTCTTATCAATCAAACCTGCCTTATCAGCAATTTTGACACTTTGGACAAGTAATTCTGCTAATGCCTCTCCGTGACGACGACGAAACTCACAAATCGTTCGACGCTTAATCCGGTTACCGCCGGCAAGGTAAATAAAATCAAAACACAAACTCTTTCTGCTTTCCCTCGCCCTCTTTGCGCTCACTTGCAAAGAGTCCCGGCAATCCAAACCCGGCGAACCGCTTACACCCCAGGCTGTTTACATCAAAGACGATCCCGGCAATTGGGCGGGCAAAGAAGAGATGGTCATTTTTGATACAATATTGGTTAAAACAATTAAAAGTTGACAAAATGGCAACTTTTAATGTATTGTTGAAAAGGTGAAAATGAAACCGGCAAATGAGGATTATTGCAAAAAGGACTATTACCGCTTTTTATGAGAAAACGCCATTTAGAGATTCTAAAAGCGCTCTTGAGGCCTGGTATGATGATACCAGGAAATCGGACTGGAAAAACCCGTCAGATATCAAGGAGAAGTATCGAAATGCAAGTATTCTGCAAAAAAACAGGGTTATTTTTAACATTCACGGCAATAAGTATCGGCTTGTTGTCAAACTCAATTATGATGCGCAAATTGTATACATAAGATTTATTGGAGCGCATGCGCAGTATGATAAAATAGATTCGGAGAATATATGAGAATTAAACCAATTCACACGGAAAATGATTACCAGGAGACTTTAAGTCGTATTGAAGAACTCATGGACGCAACTGCCCAAACGCCGGAAATGGATGAACTGGAAGTGCTTTCTATTCTTGTGGAGAAATATGAAGACATCCATTATCCTGTCGGTTTCGCCGAGCCTGTTGAGGCAATTAAATATAAAATGGAAACTCTTGGATGGACACCTTCCGATCTTGCCAGACTAATCGGAGATAAAGGTCGCGTAAGCGATATATTAAACCGTAAGCGAAGACTTTCTCTTTCCATGATTCGCAAAATATCGGCAGCGATGGAAATTTCAGCAGAGACACTTGTTCGGGAATATCCTTTGGCCGGTTAAACGAAATGAATAATCTTGACAATGTATGATTCTCTGGTTAAGATATGTTATGAATAAAAAAGAATTGATTTTTATTGTTGAAGATGCTCCGGAGGGCGGATTGATCGCCAGGGGACTTGGAGAATCCATTTTTGCCCAGGCCGAAGATATGGTTTCTTTAAAAAAAGAAATTAGGGATGCGGTAAACTGCCATTTTGCAGATGGTGAAAAACCTTCGTGCTTACTTACCGCAGAGGAATGAAAATAGAGGTTGGTTTTGAACTTTGAGATAATTGATGATATAAATCATGTTGAAGTTATCGCAAAAGGTAAGGGGATTCATGAAATAGATCGTCTGAAAAAATTTTATGGGAATGGAAATTGGAGAAAAATGAAAGGTATTGCTCATATTCGACTTGCATCGGGCGAAATTAAATTGGCTGAATTGCACTGGTATGAAGCTTATGGCATAGGTAAAAAAGAATATAAACGAAAAAGATATTTGGAGTAATAAAATGGAAAAGTCAAAAGGACCTGCACAGAAAT
>JAOUFE010000009.1 GCA_029858425.1 Spirochaetia bacterium
AGGGCGTTCAGGAAAATATTTTACCGGTCTGAGACAAACATAAAGGTCTAACCTTTGAGTCAGGGTCTGACCGACAGACCTTATATTACTGCCCGATGGAACTGCGATTGGACCTTTTATGGCTATCCGGAATTCCTTTATAGCCTCGATAGTCTCATCTGGAATCCAGGTGTCTGGCCCGTATAATATATTGGATTTTTCGCCGGCGTAAACCTCCATCCAGGAAATTTTCTTTTCACCGTTGTACGCTTTATCTACTGCAGCGTTGAATACATTTCGGGATGCAGTCCATATGTCAATCCCGGCGCCATCGCCTTCAATAAATGGAATAACCGGATTATCCGGGACTCGAATTTTCCCGTTTTCCATTGTGACTTTTGCGCCTTCAGGGGGAACCTTGATTTTACTGTATCCCATTTTAAACCAGGATTAAAAATTTTTTCATGGCGTAAAACCTTTTTACCTTTTATTCCCGCAACGGATTTGAGCCTGGGAACGCGGGTGTGAACTCGAAATTCAGACGGAATGATTTAAATTAGCATTGGCAACCAGACACGCCTTTTTTTCCGGCAATCGCTTCTTTTGAAATTGCATAAACCCATTTTCTAAGGTCAAGCTTTGTGTTTTCAAAAATTGTTCCTGTGAAAATTGAAAATGAATTTTTTACATGATTTGCAGTTAAAGAATTTTGCGCCTTTTGAATGATGATAGATTTTATGCTTTTCTCCGCAAAATGGACAGGTAATAGTTTTGCCGTATCGTGATTGAATAAAATATGATATGATGCTTTCTTCAGTTGGGAATTTAGCCAGAAGTTCAAAGAAAGAGAATCCCTGAACTTTTTTTGAGGAGTGGCTTTTCGTTGTTTTCATGTAGGTAATATGCACGAAATATTGTGCATTTATTGGATTTTTTTAAAAAATATGTTATAATTTACGGATGGAAATGCAAAAACCGGAAAAAATTATTGACAATCTTTATGAAAAACTGGAAGAAATCAGGAAAGATAAAGGATTATCTAAAGCTGAATTTTGCCGTCCGCTTGGTAAAAGCCGGAACTGGTATCAACAGAGTTTACAAACTAAACGTGACATTGGTTATGTCGATTTAGCTCGTCTGATCGAATATTATACAGGGAAAGAATTAAATTTATAGTTCATTTATCCGATATTTAATATATTTTTGACAAGAATACTTCTAATATAATTTATAGTTTCTGGAAGGTATCTTATGGCAGGCGTTTCTTTAAAAAATACTCAAACGGCAGGTTCAATGAGAACGGTTAAAACCATGCGAATAGATGAAGAAATTATATCCCCAGAGGAATATTTAAATCTAACTACTGAACAAAAACAAGAAATTGAATTTGCAGCGCCATATGTAAAACCATTTGATGCAAATGATCTTGACGATGTAAATTTTGCAGGAATAAGAATCAGACATACAAATCCAAGATACTCAATAAAATTTTAATGCCGCCTAAAAAACCAAATCAAAAAGTAATTAATTCGATTAATCCAAAAACTGTAGAATTAATTATTCAACATTCAATTAAAGAACACTTGAGGTTACAGAGAAACAAATTGTTGTACAAGCTGAGACTGTGGAACTTCAAAAACAACAAGATAATCATAATTTTGAATTTAGTACAAAAGCTTTAGAAGTTCAAGCAAATGACAGAAAAGATGCAAGACTACATATTCGATTAAAAAATCGTCAAGAATTAATATTTATCTCGGTGTTGGCAACAATAATTGCGGGAATAATTTTCTATTCACTTTATACAAATAAAGATCAAATCGCAATAGAAATAATAAAAGCTATAATTTATATGTCTGCTGGTGGTAGTGCTGGTTATGGTTATGCCAGATCACAAAATAGACCTTCTAATAATTCTTCTCAGTAGCACTTCGAGGGATGATTGCCTATTTTTTTAGTGAATTTTCTTTAATCCTTTCTTAAATAAATCCAGATAATAATTTAAGGATGTGCCGCGGGGAAGTGTGAAAGCAATAATGATACACCCCGTTTGATCATTGTGATTTGCAGGAACAAGCAACATATGTATCTCAATGTTTTTTCTGGAAATCATGTCATAATAGATAAAGGATTGAAGTAGACTTCCCCGCATACCCGGATAATATACAGGACTGGTTTTTTCGAGAAGTTCGGCAAGAAGAATAATTTTTTGGATTTCCAGATAAACGTTGATTTTTTTTAGAACAATATCGGGATTTTCATTTGATACGGCAATCCATCCAAAATCCGGGTTTTCGGGATTCGATATCCGGGCAGATATGGGTACGGGAGAAATTTGCCAGAGTAGTTCCCGGCGATTCAAAAAAGAATAGAGAAAACGGTATTGAAAAATATTCCAGTCCAAAGGCTTTTCCCAGAGAGTATCTCCAAAACCAAGGGTATCCATTTTCTGGGAAATATTCAACATTGAACCGGCCTGAGAGTATATTCGGTAATCGGCCCAGAACTTTATGCCCGCAAAAATCCAGAAATTCAAAAATACAACCAGCAAAACCCACGACAGACTGAGATAGTACTTGTGTATTTTTATTGTTTCGGAAAAAAAATAGTTTAGCATGAAAAAAACCAGAAGAACACCAATCGTTCCTGCAAAAAAATATACAGAGAAGGGATACCAATACATAACGGGAAGGCAAATAAATAAAATCAATGCAAACAATTTGAAATATGTATTTTCGGTTTTTTGTCTCAATATGGAAAAGAAGTACGATGCAAGCAATCCGGTAAAGAGAGAAATGAGTAACGATGGTAAAATGAAAGATATTCCCATAAAAACCAGGCTAACAAAAGGAGGAAGTATGACTAAAAGTGCAGTAAAAAAATAGCGTACTGTGCGAAGTGGGTCAATCCACTGGATAATGTGGGAGGAATAATCTACCGCAATATTTCTGGAATCACCGATTAAAAAAATGACCCGCTTGAAATAATTTACCCGGATTCGAACAATTTGAGATTTATGTAAGGATATACCGACATTTTCAGATACAATTTTATCCCCATATAACCGGGCCGGATATGTTTTTCCATCAATATATATGCGAATATGAATAAAGCTTTCCACAATATTCAGGATTAAATAATCTTCAAATCGGCCTTGATATATTTCTTCTGTATCGAGTCAAAAATAAAAACTGCGCTTTCGGAGGGTTCTCCTTTTTCAACGGAAACTACAAGGTAGCATCCGGCAGGAAAAACCGGCTCTGAAAAATCCGGCGCGGTCATCTGGATTTCATCTTCCTTTGAAAAGTATGCGCCACAGTCAATATGTGAATGAACAAGACTATAAAGAGACCCCCCCGCATTTTGAGCCGCTTCAACAGCTCGACTCAGCTTTAACGAGTCCATGAGAAAGGCATCCTTTGAAGTTCTGGGATATGTTTCAGGATCTAATTTGTGATATTTATTCTGGAGGTTTTCGGCCCGGACATAGACCATGCCCGAATGCTGATCTTGAATAATCCAGCCGCAGCATTCGTTCGGATATTCATCTATTGCATGGGCAAAAACTTGATCCATAGTTTCTTTGTATATTGTTACTTCCATATTACCTGCTCCGTAAAAATTCCAGTACTTCCAGGGCATGATTTTTTACGCTTACTTTTGGATATGCCTTTACGATTTTTCCTTTTTCAATGATAAAAGAACTTCGCAGTATTCCCATAAATTTTTTTCCATACATTGACTTTTCTGCCCAGACGCCGAATGCTTCGGTTATTTTTCCAGTATTATCGCTCAGCAGCGGGAAAGACAATGTTTTTTTTTCAATAAATCCGCAATGAGATTTTATAGTGTCTCTGGAACATCCAATTAATAGAACTCCAAGATTGCCAAAATCACCCAAATATTGCTGAAATGCAAGAGCCTCGGTAATGCAACCAGGAGTCATATCTTTTGGATAAAAATATATGAGTAATGTCCTGTCTTTATATAGTTCTTCCAGTTGTATTTCTTTTTCTTCAAAGCCCGAATCTTTTTTTGTTACAAGCTGGCCGGAGAGTTTACCCGGCAGGATGTCGCCACTTTTTAACATTTACCAATTTGCGTCCAGCGCGCAAGTCGTCAGCTAAAAAATGATTTTTAACTATAAATTGTAACAAATTTATTTTTGTAATTTCTTTTTTCAAGCGAATCTATTATAAACCGGGCGGTATCCTCTCTTGAGATAAAGCGCAGACCTTTTAGCGATTGATCTGTTAATAAATTGTAATTATCCGTATGTCCGCCATTGGTCAAAACCGGAGGACGAACGACTGTCCAGTCGGTTTTGCTTTTTTCAATAAGCTCCTCCATTTCATTTTTATCCTGCATTTGTTTTTTTAGAATAAAATTTAAAATCCTTCCATAGACGCCGCCAGCCGCCCGTACACCATGCGCTGAAACAGCAATTAACTTTTTTACTTTGAATTTTTGCATGGCTTGTAAAATATTCTTTATACCAGGGCAACATACAGTTGGCTGACCGGGTTTGGAACCAAGCGATGAAATTACAATGTTTTGATTTGAAATTGCCCGATCAACATCCTTAATATTGAGAACATTTCCCTTAACAATTTTTAAATTATTGTACTTTAAATTAAGTCTTGACTTATCCCTCACAAAAGCGGTAACGTGGTATCCTTTCTCCAGAGCATACCTTACAATCTGGTGCCCGGTTTTTCCTGTTGCGCCAAATACTATAATATTTTTATCTTTGTGTGAATCTTTAATCATAATATGTTTGATAACACGTTTCTAAATCCAGGGCATTTTGTCAAAAGATTTTATATAGTATTTATGGAGCAACCCTGGCCCGACTCCCTGTTTTTTCCTTTACAGGTGAATTTTATAACAATTTGTGCCTTAGCAATGACCGTATGGGGTTTTTAGCGGTTTCAAAATCAATGAAAATATTATGAAAAAAGAACAAACAGCAGTAATTTTTCCGGGTCAGGGGGCCCAGAGGCCAGGAATGGGGCAGGATTTTTATGAAAGCTCTGATGCGGCAAAGCGTATTTTTGACGTGGCCTCAGAGGCAATCGGTGAAGATATGAAAAATCTTTGCTTTACCGAGAATTCCAAACTAAATCTTACCGAATATACTCAACCCGCTATATTGACCACAGAAATAGCGATGTTAAAAGCGCTGGAACAATATAATTTCAAGCCGTCCTTGTTTGCGGGTCATAGTCTGGGGGAATATTCAGCCCTCGTGGCTGCAGAGGTAATGGATTTTCAAGATGCGGTCAAAATAGTTAAAAAAAGAGGGCAGTTAATGCAGGCTGCCGTTCCTGAGGGCGTGGGCGCCATGGCCGCGCTATTGATGGATGATATTGAAAAGTCCAAATTTAAAGAAATTACCCTAAGCGCTGGCGCAGAAATTGCCAACTACAATTCAACAGGTCAGGTAGTAATCAGCGGTAAATCAGAATGCATAAAAAAAGCATCAGAATTATTGCAAAAAGAGTATCCGGAAATCATGAGAATTGTAGAATTACAGGTAAGCGCTCCATTTCACAGCAGCTTAATGAAGGGAATCGAACCAGAGTTCAAAGCATTTTTGGGACAATTTCAGTTCAAGCAACAAAACAGCGCAAAGGTATTGTCCAATTTTAAAGGAACCTTTCATAAGCCCGAAGAATTTATTGACAATATGGTCAGTCAAATTAGTGGGTCGGTAGACTGGATTCAAAATATGCGCGTATTAAATGACAGCGCAGAAAATATTTTTGAAGTGGGACCAAACAAGGTTTTATCAAAATTTTTCTCAACGATCGGCGTTAATGTGCCGGCCATAATCAACGAAAGGTCGGCCAAAAAAACTTTTATGGCGGAAGGATAACAAAATGGAATTTAAAGGTAAAAATTATTGGGCATTAATACTGGGCGGTTCCAGCGGATTTGGTCTTGCTACGGCAAAAGCTCTAAGCAAGGCAGGCATGAATATTGCCGTTGCCCACAGGGATCGCCGGGGTTCTATGGATCGAATAAATGCGGAATTTGATGAAATACGCACCAACAATGTTCAACTGGAAGCGTATAACACAAATGCTCTCGAAGCTGGCGATAGAAAGGCTCTCCTCGATGATTTAAGCGTAAAAATGGGGAATGGCAAAGTTCGGGTACTTTTGCACTCGATTGCTTTTGGAAATTTAAAGCTGCTCGCTCCTATCAGAAAGAAAGAAGGAAAAACCCCGGTTCAATTGATGGCCGAAAAAACAGGTCTTTCTGAAGAAGTTGCTAAAAAGGTCGCCAATGAATTGTTTGAAGCGGGCAACGACGCATTTATTCATCTGGCAGACCCTGCAATTTACAACAACGATCTTCTTACCGACGATGAGGATCTTTCCAATACGATATTTTCCATGGGAACCAGTTACTACACATGGGCAAAAGACTTGTTCTTGAGAAAAATGTTTGCGGATGACGCTCGTATGTTTGGCCTCACCAGCGAAGGCAACGAGATTGCCTGGAGAGGTTATGCGTCGGTTGGAGCGGCAAAAGTGGCCATGGAGGCATTGTCCCGAAGTATGGCTGCCGAGATGGGTCCGTATGGAATTAGATCCAACATTATTCAGGCCGGCGTAACGGATACTCCGGCATTAAGGCATATCCCGGGAAATCTTCAGATTAGCGCCAATGCCCGTTCAAGAAATCCGCTTGGCAGGCTGACTCTTCCTGAAGATGTTGGAAATGTCATCAAGCTTCTCGCAATGGATGAAGCTCGCTGGATTAATGGCACAATAATAAGGGTTGACGGCGGGGAACACATTGCCGGGTAATAATCAAAGGGATTAAAGATGAAGTACAAAGAATTCCTCGAAATTTCTTCTTTAAAAAAAGAAGATCTGATAGCGCATGCCTATGGCAGTCTTCTTGAAGATCCGCCGACAGAGTTTCCGCAGGTGCCGGGACCCCCTTTTCTCATGGTGGACAGGGTTACCGAAATCAAGAGAAATGGATCAAAGGGATTTCTTGTGGCCGAAAAAGATGTCCATATCGACGAGTGGTTTTTTCAGATACATTTTCGTAATGATCCTGTTCAGCCTGGTTGTCTTGGGGTAGATGCCATCTGGCAGTTGCTTGGATTGTACTGCTCTCTAAACGGGGCAACAGGAGCCGGACGAGCCATTGGATGTAAAGATATAGAGTTTAATGGCCAGATAAGACCATCCAACAAGCTGGTGAGGTATGAAATTGAGATCAGAAGGTTCAGTATTATGGAACAGCAGGGCGTAGCTCTTGCTATTGGCGATGGCAAGGTTTTTGTTGATGGCGAGCAAATTTACACAATAAAGGATGCAAAAGCAGGACTTTTTAAAGGCCTGGCTTACACAAACTTTCCCCATGCGGGAACAAACTCAAAAGGCGGTATTATTCAGTAAGGTTGATTCCGGCTTATATCATTTGACGGGAGGTCTGCAATTTGGGATATTGCCAGAACGCCTGTAGCTTGATGCCTGTAGTTTGAAGGAATATAGTCTGCAATAATTTAACATATGGAAAAAAAAATAGCACTAATTACTGGCGGCGCAACGGGAATTGGAGCAGCATGCTGCAAATCGCTCTCAGATGCAGGTTTTAAAGTAGGGATTCATTTTAATAGCAGCGCTGCCAAAGCGGAAGCTCTTGCAGCAACCTTGAAAGATGCTTTTATAATACAGGGCGATGTTTCCACAATTGAAGGCATTGATGCTGTTTATGAATATATTAAAAAAGATCAGAATGGACAGATCGATGTTCTTGTGAACAATGCCGGAGTGGCGATGGATAATCCAATTTTTACAGCATCATTGGATGATTTTCAAAAAACGATTGATGTAAATATGCGCGGTACCTGGTATATGATTAAAAGAATTGCGCGTTTTATGATTCGCAAAAAAGCCGGAAGAATAATTAATATATCCAGCGTAATTGGTTCGGTTCCTAATGCGACGCAATCTGTCTATGGCATGACCAAGGCCGCCATCGACAATCTTACCAAGGTAGCCGCCCTTGAGTTGGCGCAATACAATATTCTGGTCAATTCCATTGCTCCAGGGTTTATTGAAACCGATATGACGGGTAAAATTCCGGAAGATTTTCAGAAAGAAATATTAAAGAAGATTCCTCTGGGAAGAATGGGGAAACCCGACGAGATTGGAGAAGTCGTAAAGTTTTTAGCTACATCGGGAACTTATATCACAGGATCCATTATACACGTTAATGGAGGTATGTATGGATAAATTCGTATCTCTGGAAATTCGCAACAATGTATTAAGTAAAATACCGCAGCAAAAACCGTTTCGCTTTGTAGATGAAATCATTGAATTATCAGATTCCCATACGGTAGGAAAATATAAATTTAAAGAAGACGAATATTTTTATCAGGGACATTTTCCCGGAAATCCGGTTACTCCAGGGGTTATTCTTATTGAGACGATGGCTCAAATCGGGCTTGTTGCTCTGGGCATTTATTTGCATATGCTTGAAGACGGCAATAATGACATTATTACCTTGTTTGCAGAAAGCGAGGTTGAATTTGCCCTGCCTGTTATGCCTGGTCGCACGGTAATTGTGAAAAGTGAAAAATTGTTTTACAGGAGAAAAAAACTAAAAGCTCAGGTAGAAATGGTACTGGAGACTGGCGAGCTGGTGGCTCGAGGAGTATTATCAGGAGTGGGAGTGAAACAAAATGTCGGATAATAGAAGAGTTGTTGTTACAGGAATGGGAGTAATTACATCCAATGGACATGGACTGGATGAGTTTGAGAATTCGTTGAGAAAAGGCAAAAGCGGTATACGTTATATAGAAAATTTAAAAGAATTAAACTTTGGATGCAATGTTGGCGGGATTCCGCAAAACAGCGAGGAAAAATTAAAAAAATATTTTTCTGAAGAATCTCTGCTTGCAATGAATGAAGCCATGCGCTATGCAGGTATTGCCAGCATTGATGCGTGGGTTGATGCCGGATTTGAAGTGCCAGACATTAAAGACGACACTGTCCATTGGGATACGGGAGCCATTATTGGCGCCGGTCTCGGCGGAATGGATACCATAGGAAATCTGGTTGTGCCAAGGGTAAATGAAAAAAAAGTTCGCCGTATGGGATCGACTGCAGTTGAGCAGGTCATGGGTAGTTCTGTTTCCGCAAAGGTTGGAGGGCTGCTTGCAATTGGTTACCAGCTTTCATCCAACAGTAGCGCATGCAATACGGGAACCGAAGCGATTATAGAAGCATCGTATAAAATAAAACATGGATATGCAGACAAAATGTTGGCAGGCGGAGTTGAAGGAAGTTCTCCGTATATATGGGCGGGTTTTGATGCCATGAAGGTATTGAATTCGTCAAGCAATGATGCCCCGGAAAAAGCTTCGCGGCCAATGAGCGCATCCAGCGGCGGTTTTATTCCGGGTTCTGGAGCCGGGATATTATTTCTGGAGTCTCTGGAATCTGCGCAGAAACGCGGAGCCAGAATATATGCCGAAATTCTCGGAGGGGCATTAAATTGTGGAGGACAGAGGATGGGCGGTTCCATGACGGCGCCAAATTCCACATCGGTACAAAGGTGTATAAAAAAAGCAATTGAATATGCTGAAATTCAACCCGAAGAAATAGATTATATTAATGGCCACCTTACCGGAACCATGGCTGACCCTCGTGAGGTAAATAACTGGGCACGCGCCCTGGGTTTGTCTCCCGATAAATTTCCCTACATAAACTCAACCAAGTCCATGATAGGACACTGTCTTGGCGCGGCTGGAAGTATTGAAAGTGTAGGCGCTTTACTGCAACTATATAAAGGTTTTATTCACAAATCTCTAAATTGTGAGGATTTACACGAAGAAATTCTCCCTTATGCAAACAGCGTTGTTCAAAAAACAATAGATGTTGAAATGGATATAATGGCAAAAGCCAGTTTTGGCTTTGGCGATGTTAATGGATGCCTGATTTTTAAAAAATGGAAAAAATAATCTAAGGCGGAGGAAATTATGAGCGAAAAAGAAATTTTTGATAAGGTCGTCAAATTATTGGGGCCATATGTGCGCAATGAGGCGGGTCTGAAGGATATTTCCGACAAGACCAATATTGTTACCGATTTACAGGTAAATTCATCCCGATTGGTGGATATTATTCTCGCAATGGAAGATGAATTTGATATTGAAATTGCAGATGATGAAGCGGATAAAGTGGAAACTGTTGGCGCTGCTGTGAATTTGATCAAGGGAAAAATTGGTTAATATTCGCTTTTTTCATTGAATTCCGGGGGAGGGTAAATTCTCTTCCGGAATGAGTTGCTATGGATATTGCAGAAAACAACGTAAAAAAAAACGCCGATCGCTTGAAATTAAAATTTCGAATACTGATTTTGCAATCCGTTTTATCGTGGTTTGCCATTATTCCTATGGGAACCATAATAGTTTTTTTAATGCGATATGTCATGGGATATCGAATTGAAAATATCAGGGAAGTGCGGCGAACCTTTAAAGAACTGACAAAAACCAAACAACCAATTTTAATTTGCCCCAATCATTTAACCATGATTGATTCTATTATTTTAATATGGGCCTGCGGCTCTCTTTGCTGGTATATATTTCATTTTGAAAAATACTCCTGGAATGTGCCTGCGGTAGAAAATTTTAAAAACACAAAATTGCGAAGCCTCGTGACCTTTCTGGGAAAATCCATTCCCGTTGATCGCAATGGATCAAAAGAACATCTGGATTTGGTGGTTCAGAAAACCATATATCTGATGAAAAAGGGCGAAGTATTTACATATTTTGCCGAAGGCGGTCGAAGCCGAACTGCCAAAATCGACATAGATAACATTCGCTATGGCGTAGGCAAGCTTGCCGTAGAGTTTCCGGATATCAAGGTAATATGCGTCTATATGAGAGGAGATTCTCAAAAAGGCTATTCTGAAATTCCCGCCAAAGGCGAAAAATTTGAAATTACGTTTCAGGAATTATTTCCGAAAACCCAATATACGGGTTTACGGGCTCACAGGGATATCAGCACTCAAATTATCCAGACCATGAAAAATATGGAGAATGAGTATTTTGAACGCCATCAGTCTGGGTAATGATATCGTCGATTTGACTGATTCAGATACAATTGATCTTGCAAAGCATACAAAATTTATTCAACGAGTGTACAGCCCAAATGAGTTGGAGATCATTGAATCCTGCCATGAGAGTCTGAAAAAAATTTATTTTTGGAAATTGTGGGCGGCAAAAGAGGCCGCTTACAAGGCAATAAAACGAATAAATCCGGATATAATATTTTCTCCTGTTCAATTTCAATTTTCAAGTCAGCCGGATATTATTACTTTTGAAAATCTGGTTGTAAATATAGAATATCTGGAAAATGACCGCTACATTCATGCATCCGGTTTTCTGGCGCATAGGGCGGATTTGCAAAATGTACAGATATGGATTAGCCATTATTCAGAGATTGAAAAAATATTTCAGGAAAAGGACATACAAATTGAAGCGTCGTATTCGCGCGATTCTACTCTGTGCAGAGGATATGGCGCAATAAAGATCAACGAATCTTTAAATTTGCCAGGAACGAGAACGGAAATCAGGAAAGACGGGAATAAACCCAAAAGTGTTCCAGAGGTATGGGTGAATGGATCAAAAACAGCGCATCTTGTTTCGCTCAGTCACCACGGTCGATATTGCGCAATATTGTTTAGCGCCGTAGAATCCGGAAGCGGTTAATTTTTTTCAAGAACATGCAGACATTAAGAAACATTCAATATATTTCTGGTTCCTGGCAGGGGCTGCAGCGTGATTCCAACAAGGACGGGTATGAGATTATTGACGCTGAAAATTATTATATTTTTCTTGTATTTGACGGAGTCAGCAGTTCGCAAAATGCCCAAATGGGAGTTGCAACCCTGATCCGGTTTTGCGAGGAAAATCATCAAATATATTTTAAGAACAATATTTTTGATTTGAAGCATATGATGGAGGATATGAACATATGCTTGCTGCGTTCCGGGCTGGAGTTTGCAGAAACAACATGTTGCGCCGCCTATGTACCAAAAAATTCTGCTCAAAAAATCACGATTTCGCATCTTGGGGATTCCAGAATTTATGCTTTGGGAGAAAGAATCAAGCGCTGCACTCGCGACGACAATCACCCGAAAGCTCCGCATCTTTTAACAAAATATTTTGGAATAAGAAAAATATCGGAATCAGACTTCTATGAAACGTCTTTTAATGCAAAGGCATCCCGGCTGCTGATGTGTACGGATGGGTTTTATTTTGTAATGGAAGATAATGTGGACTATTTTCAAAACGTGTTTAAAAGTCCATCGTTAGACAAAGCGAAACTTAAAATTCAACAAGCCATTGAAGGTCGAAATTATGACGATGCAACTTATATACTTGTGCAAATGTAAATCACGGAAAACAATATGAACTACTGGTTGTTTAAAACAGAACCAACGACTTTCTCCTGGAGTCATCTCTTGAAGGCTCCGGATAAAATAACGCATTGGGAAGGCGTTCGAAATTATCAGGCAAGAAATTATTTAAAGTCGATGAAAACAGGAGACATGGTTTTGTTTTATCACAGCATTGTAGAGCCTCTGGCCATTTTTGGAATATGCAGTATTGTTAAAGAAGCCTACCCGGACAAATTTCAGTTTGATGAAAAAAGCAAATATTTTGATCCAAAAAATGATCCCGCCAATCCGCGATGGTGGATGGTTGATATAAAATACAAAATGGAATTTTCTCCTCCGGTTACGCGCGATGAGATAAAAAGTACTCCGGGTCTTGCCGACATGGAATTACTAAAAAAAGGGAGTCGGCTTTCCATTCAGCCGGTAACAAAATCTGAATATGATTTGATCTTGAGTCTGAGAAAAAAATAATATTATTTTCTTTTCTTGTTTGCATTTTTGACTGGATACAATGTGCATTGATTGCGGCCATTTTTTTTGGAAAGATATAACGCCTCATCTGCTTTTTTTAATATATTCTGGGGGCTTGAATTTATTTCTGGAAAAATCGCGATACCAATGCTTATCGTTAATGAACCACCCGGTTGATTTTTTTCATTTTTAAATTTTTCGTTTAAAATAGCCATTCTCTACCGCTCTCCGTAAAGCAACGCTTCTTTTTTATCCATTTCGGGAGCTACGATAACAAACTCCTCACCCCCATAGCGGCCAACCAGATCGGATTTCCGGCTTGTTTTGGTTAAAATTTTAGCAACTCTGGCAATTACCTTGTCGCCTGCAAGATGTCCATTAGTGTCGTTGTATATTTTAAAATTATCAATATCAATCATAAATACACAGAGAGTACGCTCGTATCTAACGACACGTTCGTATTCATGAAAATATCGCTCAAAAAAATATTTGTGGTTAAACAGACCCGTAAGTCCGTCAACTCTGGAAATATTTTCAAGACGAATATTCAAATCATTGAGTTCTTTTGTTCTGGAGCGAACTTCATTTTCCAGTTCCTCGTAAGAAAAACTCATGCGCTCTATCATTGTGTTAAATTCGCGTGCAAGGTCTGAAATTTCATCATTGCCATGTAAATCTACATGACTCCATCGCCCGTGAGAGATGCCGCGAAATCCCGTACTTAATTTTTGTATTGGTATTTGTATGTCTTTGTTAAAATAATATACAATTAAAGCGCCGATACCGATTAATATACACCAGGTTAAAAAGGTTACAATGTTTGCCAGTTGCATATTATTTATGGATTTTTGAAATATTGTTTGGAGTTCTTCCCGATTTACACGATTGTGCTGCCGTATAATATCGTATGTATGGTTGCCTACTCGATCCATTTCATACATCAGAGCGGATCCGGCAGGAGTCTTGATTCCGTTAGATTGAATTTGAAATATTTTTTTGGACAGAGAATCAATTTTCTCAATGTTGTTTTGCAAAGTTTGAATTATCAGGGAATGTTTGTCGTTTTCTTTAATTAATTGTTCCAGTAAATTATTTGTTTCAATATACAATTGGTTGTATTTTTTGATTTCATCCGGATTTCCGGTTATCAGCCAGTCGTTGGCCGGCATCAATAACTGCAAAACAGATACGGCCAGTTTGTTAATATTGTTTACTTCATGGGCAACAATGTTCGTTTTTTTTATATCGCTGAATAGAACATAGCGGGTGAACGTGTTTATGCCGGCTACCGCCAAAATCAGAATTAATACAATTCCATAGCTGTAAAATATTTTTTTTCGGATGCGCATTTTATGACGATAGATTTGTTTCTAATTTAATTGAATTGGCATAAGAATTCCAAATGAACTGGCTTTCCATAATCGTTTTTTTTTGAAAGCCGCTGAGAGAATATCGAAATGCTGTAAATTGAATCATGGCTAAAAACCGCATCGATTCTGCGGTAGCGTTTATATCGGGTTGCAATTCATTGTTTTTAATGCCGGCCTCAATAATGAAACCGACTATTGCGAGGTATGTATCAATTATTTTATAAAGAGCTACTCTCAATTTTTCGTTAACATGAACTTCGGAAGTGTAAATAATGCGCGGGATACCATGATTTTTTTGGATATGCTCGGTATGAATAAAAAAAATTTCTGAAAGTTTATCCAATGATTTCATCATCTTGTCTTTTACTGAATTCAACGTCGTCGTCAGGCGTATCCCAATAAATTCAACGACTTGTAATAGTATGTCCTCTTTATTCTTAAAATGACGATACAAAGCGGCTTCGGTAATACCTGCGTTAGAAGCAATTTTTGAAACAGTTAATCCCTGCAGTCCAGATTCCCCGATTATTGCCAATGTCTCTTGAATGATTTGTAATTTTCTCTCCTCAGACTTCATCTGAAACCCAAAAATTCTCATCAAATCAAGCGGTAAAGCAATTCAAGAGGATTTTTTCCAAAACAACCGCTGGTAAATGTGTCGTTTGCGAAATATTTCGATTTCTGTTTTTTTAGCTCTTTCCTGGTCCTCCGGAATATTCTGGTGGACCGGGGGGCTTCATTCTTTTACTACTTATTCCTATGCTATTTCCAGGGCAGGCCCATTGCCCCGTCCGGTATTATCCATTCCCATGAAAGACATGAACGGGAAGCCCGTTACTTTCAAGCAGTGGGAGGGAAAATATCTTCTGGTAGATTTCATGTATTTACATTGCTCGTCTATTTGCGGAATTTTACGGTCACGGCTATACGATTATTATCCGCAATTAAATGACCTGTTAAACAATAAACTCATGCTGGTAAGCATCAGTTTTGATCCGTTGCGCGACACTCCGGAGATTCTGGGAGAATCATGGCAGTCGCTTGGGTCAAGGCAGGCCTGGAAGTTTGCGCAATTTACAGGCAGGCGGGAAGATATTTTTGAAGAGCTATATAAATTTGGCGTTGTTGTGACCCCCAATCGTGACGGCGATTTTAACCATACGGCCATGCATTATCTTGTCAACCCGGAAGGGAAATTAATTCGAATTATTGATCCAAAGGCAGGCAAAGAAAAGGTTTTGGCGCAGATCAGGGAGGCTATGGCAAGAAAAATATGAAATACATTTTGTTCCTGATAGTTTTATGTTTATTTGTTCCGTTTGTGGCAGAACGTATGAATGAGATAATGTACGTGAAGCTGATATTCCAGATTCTGGGGACTGCATTTTGCGGAGTTATTTCCGGATTGAAAACTGCGCGAGTTTCTGAGCGTTTCCATCTGCATTCTGGATCCATTGTTTTTTTTATCGGAACCATTGCTTTCTGGACAATTCCACGTTCGGTAGATCTTTCGGTATTGCATTATTATGCCCATATAATTATGCTTTGCAATTTATTTTTTGCCGGTTTTTTTCTCGGCACAAACCTGAAGCATATGTCCTTTGTATTAAAAATGGCGCTTGGAATTTACGGTTTGTCCATGTTTTTGACAACGGGTTTGGTGTATTACAGTTATGAATCTTTATTGTGCGCCGTATATACAATAGAAATGCAAAATTTGACAGGAAAAATTATGCTACAGATATTTCCTTTTGCAGGTATTTTTTTTATTTATAGATTATTTGAAAATTTTAGAAAAATGTCCCGGCAATAAATTTACAGGATGGAAAAATGAAACAAAAGAAGCAAATAAAGGAATTTGATTTCAGCGAAAAGGAAATTGAAGACGCCATGAGCCAACTGGAAGGCTTTATTGACATAACGCCGGATGATTTTGCACAAATTTACCACATCGCGTACAAAAATGCACAGACCAGAAAAGCGGAAATCAGGCTTCCGGAAGAAAAGGAAAAATCGCGCCTGTGGAAATGGCTCAGGCCAATCAGCGAGCCGGCGCCAAGGGTTCACTTGAAAGATATAGTCTGGTCGTGGCTGGGGGCTTTTTCCGGAATCGGCCTTGTGTCGTGGATCCATTATGGTTTGCTGAGTCCCATGGATATGATGTTTATAGTCGGTTCTTTCGGGGCTTCGGCGGTACTGATTTACGGAGCCATCAAAAGCCCGCTGGCGCAGCCAAGAAATTTTATAGGAGGACATTTTGTCTCGGCAATTGCGGGAGTGCTGTCCTGGCAGATGTTGTCGGGTTCCCCGTGGCTTGCAGCCGCAGTCGCGGTAGCCTCGGCCATAGCCTTGATGCACTTGACGCGAACGGTACATCCTCCCGGCGGAGCCACCGCGCTTATTGCCGTAATTGGCGGCCCGTCTATTCACAAGCTTGGATTTGGCTATGTATTCTTGCCGGTTTTGAGCGGGGCGCTGGCCATGCTCATTGTCGCGTTAATATTTAATAATATTGTAAAGTGGAGAAAATATCCGGAATTCTGGATTTAAAATTTTTTTGATGAGGAAGGGGAGAATGGCATGAAACTTCTGTTGTATAACCGTTTCTCCCCTGACTGCGGCCGGCTGTCGCCGGGCCTTCGTCACCCCTCTATTTGGTGCGAAACGTAATTCTTCCGCGGGTTAGATCGTAGGGAGACAATTCGACAATTACCCGGTCTCCCGGATTTAAGCGAATATAATGCTTTCTCATTTTACCGGAAATATGGGCGAGAATTTCGTGTTTGTTATCCAGCTCAACAGTAAACATGGCGTTGGGCAAAGCTTTCTTGATGACCCCTTCAATTTTTATGGCATCTTCTTTTGACATTGTACCAGCCCAGCTTATTTAATGGAGGTGGGCTGAACAGTACTAATTTAATTCATTGCGACTGAATCCGGATTTGCCCCGGATCCTGGGCGGGAACTCAAAAATTTTCATCTCGAACGGAGTGAATTTTGAGTTCATGCCCATTTCGGGGACATTTGTCTAAAGACGGAAGGGTCAGGTTTAAGAGCGCTTGTTCATTATTTTGCGTTGAAACAAATTTAAGAAAAGTTCCCACTCGGATATTTTAAACAAATGTGATAATAACAGGTACAAACAAAACCCGGCGGGAATTGCAATGGCAACCTGTTGTCCGTACGAAAAATTGCCTAAAAGATATCGCAAGGACAACATAACAAGCATGAAAATAATATTTACAAAAACAATTTTGCCTGTATCCAGTAGATTTTTTCGGGCAAAAGTAAAATAGCCTGTTTTTACGAGACGGTGCAAATATAACCAGGATCCAATAAAACCGGCGATACTCGAAGCCAGAGCCAGACCGGCATGATAAAGATATTTCATTAAAATGAGACACAGGACTACATTGATTACAAGAACAATAATTGTAATAATTGCCGGCTCCTTTGAATTCTTTCGGGCGTACATGGAAGACATAAAGAGCTTTTGAAGACTAAAGGCAAGAATTCCAGGAGCATAATATACAAGCGCAATGGCGGTAATCTGGGTGGAGCGCTTGTCAAACTCTCCATGTTCAAACAGCAGACCAATAATTGGGGTGGCAAAAATTATCATGCCAATGGTTGCCGGTAAAATTAGAAAAAAATTCAACCCAATGGCTGTCCAGATGCTCTCCCTGAATTCGGAGATTTTTTTTTCGACGAAAAGACGGGAAAACTGCGGGAGGCTGGCTGTTGAAATGGCAATGCCGAAAATACCCATGGGCAGGTGAATCAATCTATGCGAATAGGTTAATGCGGCCACCGCTCCGGGTACAATGTTGCTAACTGATGTTGCCAAAAAAATATCAATGAGCTGGGCTAATTCCTGAACCGAGGCTCCAAGCGAAGCCGGAAGCATCATATGAAAAAGATTTTTTACCACCGGATGCCGAAACTTCAGGGAAAAACGGGGAGAAATATTATTGCGTTTTGTAATCCATATCTGAAAGGCAAGTTGAACTATGGCGGCCAGGATGGTCGTGTACGAAAAAAGATAAATTAGTTTTTCGGGCTCCATCGGGGGCAGATGAAAAAATTTTAAATACCACAGGTAGCCTCCGAACAGTAAAATAACAACTCCGTTTAACAGGGCGGGGCCAAAAGACCCGGACCAAAAAAGCCCGTGGGAGTACTGTATTGCCATATAAATAGAAATCAGGCACATAAGTAAAATGTAGGGAAACAAAATGCGCGTGAGATCAATGGTAAGCTGCGTTAGCCGGGCGTCATTTTTTAATTCACTAATCAGGAAGGGTAAAAAAACCGGGGTCAGGAGCCAGACTACGAGCGAAAGCAAAGTCAGAGTAATGGCAAAAAGATTGAGTACAATTCCCGAGGCAAGATGAGCCTCCTGGATGTCTTTGTGCCTGTACTGGTCATAGATGGGAAGAAAAGATTGCGATAGTGCCCCGTCGGCAACAAGGTTTCGAAGCATATTGGGGAATCGAAAGGCAATGTCAAAGGCAACAGCAAACCAGCTGGTACCAAATGCGTAGGCTTTGAGAGAATCCCGGATGAGACCAAGCATCCGTGAGAGCATGGTAAAGAGCGAAAAAACAGAGGTATTGGCGATGGTTTCTTTTTTGTTTTGGTTAGTCATTGTTGGATGTGTGAACGCCGACGGGTTGGTAAATAATCAGCTTATCCAGACCGCCGTTTGATTTCATTCCCATGCCGTGGATAATTTCTCCATCAGGATATATTATTTTGACAGGAGCATCCGTAAATAACTCCTTTTTTGCATTATCCCAGTTTAGAAGATTGGTATAAAGCTGCCTGCCATTGGATGATTTTACTTCTACATTATCCCGGATAATCATGTCGCTGGTATCCCTGTTCATGGTAGCGGCATCGCTTGTTATTTGGGTTGTTTCCGGCGGACTACCATAACTTAGCAGATGTAAATTTTTCATTTCAATTTTTGAGGTGGCATAGGAAACATACGATACATCGGCTTGTACGTCCCATTCCAGGGATTGCTTCTTATAACCCTGACCGGTAAAACCATGTATGACGATATCTATATTTGCAGGTTCATTGGAGTCAGGAACGCTTGTATAATAATTTTCTTTTTTGCAGTTTGAGAATAAACAAAGCAAAACTAAAAAAAAACACTTCCCGATAAATTGAAACACCGGATATTTCAAAATCGGGAAGACATGCAGTCAATTTAATAAATTGAGCAACCAATAATATCTTCGTGAGTGTTTGGGTCAAAATTCGAAATTCAGTCAGAATAAATTAAATTAGCGTGATTTGAAGGTGCTGCGACCCAAAACCACGCATTTTAATAAATTTTGATGTGAGTATTGAGGTTCATGCACAGGCCCGGAGTTGACACTCATGAATATCCTGTTCGGCCAACGAATAAATATAAAAAGTGGGTAAAAAATTTGTTTTTTCTTAAGTAAGTGAAAATATTCTGACATTTTCGGGATATACTGTTATGAAATGCAATAAACAATTGAGATTTTATCGAATTCCCATTGCCTGTCTTTGGGAAGTTCACCTGGAGACGGAACTTTGGAACAGAGTGCGAAGGGCTGCCGAGGATCGGGGTTGTAGTTATTCGTGGATTACGCGGTACTGTGTGTTCCGCTTGGCTCGAAAAAAAAACCTTAGAATGCTTAAGGCTATGAAAATCCATAGCTATATGGTCAAAGCACAGCAAAAATCCATCCAGAAATACCACCGCCATATAATGTGCCTCTACGGCGATGATGAGAAACTCATCCGCATGGCCGCCATGCAGTTGGGTGTCACCGTTTCCCATCTGATTCGCATGGCACTTTACTGGTTTTTACCCAAACTGGAAAGTTTTTTTGTAAAATGGCACGAAATATACTACCACGGAACCAAAATATGCCGTTATCTTTCGCCAACTCGAAGGAGCATGCTCAAGATGCCGTTTTACGATAAGCTGTTTTACGAAAAATGGTCTCCGGAGCAATGGTGGAAAAGACCACGGGTATCCATCCCCATACCGTATTCACCAATAATCAAGCAGACCCTGGAAGATATTCTGAAAATGAATGCGATCTTATAATACATGGGAGTTTCACTATTGAGTAGTTTCACCCAAAAATAGAAATAAATACCTAAAATATAATTCGCCTCAAAAAGGCGTTATGTCCCATAGCTGTTTTTCCTGAAATGCATAATAATTAGTAGCCGTCCTAAATGAGAATGAATATAATAATAGAATGTATTTTACTTATGGAGGGATTTATGTCAAAGACATTTAAGTTGATTGTATGGCGCGTTTTCTTGACTTCCACGTTTGCGTACAATTTTGGATTGCTTGCCCAGGAGCGGCAAAATGAACGGAGTACGGCAAATGTAAATGAGGATACCACAAATACCAGGGTTGTCAAGAAAACTCTGGATCCTTTTTACAAAAGGAAAGCGGAGAATTACTTTAATGGAACAATTCGTTATGTTAGCAGCGACAGTTTTTTCAAGTTAAACTCAAAGGACAACGGAACCGGAGTTGGAAAAATTGAGTATGCTCTTGATGAATCGCCCTTTCAGGAATATCTGAACCCCTTTAATATACTACTTGAGGGAAATCATATTGTGCATTATCGAGCCATTGATAATGGTGGGAACATTGAAAAAGCCAATCTTTTTCAGGTTTTTGTCGATAATACAGCCCCGGCAACCAGCATTGGAACTGATCGCGAATTATATAGCGATGGAATTCGCGTGTTTTGTTCCAACCGAACCAAATTCTTTGTGGCAGCCGAGGACAATCCTTCAGGCGCCGGAGTTCGAATGACTTATGGAGGGTTTTCTCCGGAAGAATTGCTTGAAAGAGGTTCAGGAATCAGTTCAAATCAGAACTTTTTTAACATCACCAAAGAAGGAGATGTCGAGTTTTATTATACAGCAATGGACAATGTGGGCAATATGTCCAAAGTCAAAAAGTTTCTGGTTACGGTTGACAGCAAAGCCCCGACTGTGCGCATTAAGAAAAGCGATAATCTTAAAGAAAGGAATGGCAAACTTGTCACTATACCCAGTTCCGATGTAAAAAATACGGCCGGCGAATATATTGTGTCACCAAGTACCGAAGTGGCTTTTGAGGGCGTTGATGAGGGATCCGGGGTGGCAGCTCTCTACATTAAGGTTAATGACGAAGAATATGTCAAATATGAGAAACCCATCCGGCTAAAAAACGCGGACAGGTATGTTATCCTTGTTAAATCCGAAGACAAGGTGGGAAATATTTCCATTCCGGTGCAATTTAACTTTTCTCTGGATTTTGAAAATCCGGAATCCAAACTTGAGGTTATTGACAATTCTGGAAAATATGTACCGATAATGAATCTAAAAACCGGCACTACACCTTCCAGTTCCAAAGAAAACAATTCAAATTAAAATACTTGCCAAAAGTAATGGCGTACCCTCACAAATTTTTTTGTGGGGGTCTCCCAAAAACCCGCTAATTTAGATCATTCTGACTGAATAACGAGTTCATGCCCAAACTTAAAGATCATTGAGTCCGCTCCGCAATGATCAGATACTTGGTTGACTGCCTGAATTAAATTTGATGATCTACCTTTTTATTGATAAATTAAGGATTCAATATGTCATTAACGCCCATAGTAATAGAACAAACCAGCCGCGGAGAGAGACAGTACGATATTTATTCCCGTCTTTTAAAAGACCGGATTATCTTTATTGGTTACCCCATAAATGACGCCTATGCAAATATCGTTATTGCCCAGCTTCTCTATCTTGAATCGGAAGATCCCGACAAGGATATTTACCTTTACATTAACTCTCCGGGAGGATATATTTCATCCGGTATGGCCATTTATGATACAATGCAGTTTGTCCGTCCTGATATTCGTACCGTATGCGTGGGTCAGGCTGCGAGTGTCGCTGCCCTGATTTTATGCAGCGGTACCAAAGGCAAACGTTCAGCCCTTCCCAATGCGCGCATACTGCTGCACCAACCCTTTGGAGGAGCATCCGGTCAGGCTGCCGATATTGAAATTCAAGCAAATGAAATAATTCGGGTGCGCGATACTTTAAATAAACTGTATGTGAAACATACCGAAAAGTCGATGGAAAAAATAGAACGCGAAACATCCCGCGATTTATATATGGATGCGTCAGAGGCGTTAACTTACGGAATTATCGATAGTGTTATAGAAAGACGAACTGCGGACGATAATAAAATAATATGAGCGATAAAAAATCCAACCAGGACGATTCCTACCATTGTTCTTTTTGCGGTAAAACGCAAGAGGAGGTAACGCGATTAATTGCCGGACCGGGCGTATTTATTTGCGATGAGTGCGTTCAACTTTGCAATACAATACTTGCCGACGATGAGGAAATAAAAAATGAAAATACAACATTTAAAAAACTCCTGAAACCAAAGGAAATCAAGGCGATACTCGACGAATATGTAATCGGCCAGAGCGAAGCAAAAAAAGCTCTTTCAGTAGCTGTATATAATCACTATAAAAGAATTCAGTATGACCAGAAAGGTCTCGCAAAAAATATTCAGACCGCGTCAGTCAAAGACCACCATCCAGAACTGGATAAATCCAATATTTTGCTGATTGGTTCTACCGGATCCGGAAAAACCCTGCTTGCCCAGACCCTGTCCAGAATATTGAAAGTGCCCATGGCTATTGTAGATGCCACAGCCCTTACGGAAGCCGGCTATGTTGGTGAAGATGTCGAGAATATTTTATTGCGTCTGTATCAAAATGCGGAGCAAGATATAGCAAAAACTGAAATGGGGATTATCTACATCGATGAAATTGACAAGATAGCCAGGAAAGGCGACAACCCGTCTATTACCCGCGATGTTTCCGGCGAGGGAGTTCAACAGGCATTGTTAAAAATCATAGAAGGTACAGTAGCCAGCGTTCCGCCGGTGGGAGGAAGAAAGCACCCGCACCAGGATTTCCTGACAATCAATACGCGAAATATTTTATTTGTTTGCGGAGGAGCTTTTGAAGGACTTGAAGAAGTAGTCAGTCACCGGGTAGAAAAGGCCACCATGGGTTTTGATTCTATGACAAAATCTCGCAAAAAAGAAGACCGAAAAAAATACCTCAAGCAGGTGATTCCTGAAGACCTGATGCGATATGGATTGATTCCCGAATTTATTGGCAGATTACCTGTTATCAGAGTTCTCGATCCTCTTGATGAATCAGCGCTTGTTCAGATTTTAACGGAACCAAAAAACTCCCTTGTAAAACAATACCAGGCGGTTTTCGAAATGGAAGGCGTAAAACTGAATTTTACGGATGAGGCCATCCTTGAAATTGCCAAACTCGGCATTAAACGGGAAACGGGAGCCCGGGGATTGCGATCGATTATGGAAGAAATAATGAATGAGCTGATGTATGAAATTCCATCGATGAAGGGCGTTGAAGAAGTTTTGATTACCGAAAAAGTGGTTTCCGGTATTGCCAAACCCCAGGTACAATATTTTGGCGATAAAGAAATGCGAAAAGGGAAAAAAAGCTCTCAAGAGCAGTCTTCCGATGACGATGATAGATTAATATATCCGGCATGAGTTTCTAATTGTGAGCAAAAAAATTAATACAGAACATTTTTATCCTTTGTTACCGCTTCGGGATCTTGTGGTATTTCCAGGAAACGTTTCATCTTTAATTGTGGGGCGTGAAAAGTCTCTTGACGCCACCCGTAAAGCCATGGAAGAGGATCGCCAGATAATTTTTCTGGCGCAAAAAACCACAGAAACGGTGATTCCAGCTTCCCAGGATTTGTATGAAACAGGCGTTCTTTGTGAAATCCTGCAACTTTTAAAGATGCCTGATGGTACGTTTAAAATACTGGTAGAAGGAATTCAAAGAGTAAAGCTCACAGAATTCATTGATGATTTGGATTATATCAAGGTAAAAGCGGAACCCTTGATTTCGGTCAGTCCCGAGGCGGATTCCCTGGAAAGTCAACTCCTGGGAAGAATGCTAAACGAGATTTTGCAAAAATTTGAAGACTACTCTCAAACCCAGGAAAACCTGTCGCATGAATTAAGCAATGAATTGTTTCAAAAAAATGACCAGGAGTTTGTGCTGGATTCGGTGGCGCACATACTACCCATACCATTTAGTCAAAAGCAGGATATTCTGGAAACATTATCGCTTCTTGACCGCGCCGAAAAAGTGCAAATTGGCCTGGATAATCAATTGGAAATAGGATCGCTTGAAAAAAATATTCATACGCGTGTTCGCCAGCAAATGGATAAGGTGCAAAAACAATATTACCTGACCGAACAAATGAAAATTATTCGCGAAGAGCTGGGCGAGGCCGAATTTAATGAGTTTGAAGTTTACCGAAAATCCTTTGAGCGTGAGGGAATTCCCGAAGAAGTAAAAATAAAGGCTTTGCAAGAACTTGTCAAGCTTGAAAAAATGCCACCCATGTCGGCGGAGTCATCGATATTGCGAAACTATCTTGACTGGATTCGCGATCTTCCCTGGATTGAAACCACAACAGACAACAGCGACATCGAGCGGGCGCAAAAAATTCTGGATGAAAGTCATTACGGTCTGGAAGAAATAAAAAATCGCATGCTGGAATTTATTGCAGTACGCCAGCTTGCCCCGGAATCCAAAGGGCCTATTCTCTGTCTTGTGGGGCCTCCGGGAGTGGGGAAAACCAGCCTCGTAAAAACCCTTGCTGAATGTCTGGATAGAAAATTTGCCAGAATATCTCTCGGCGGAGTGCGCGATGAAGCCGAAATTCGTGGTCATCGCAGAACATACATTGGCGCATTGCCCGGTCGTATTATAACTACGCTAAAAAAATTAAAAGTAAAAAACCCTGTAATTTTGCTTGATGAAATTGACAAGATATCCTCTGATTATCGCGGAAATCCTGCTGCAGCTCTTCTGGAGGTGCTCGATCCTGAACAAAATTCGGAGTTTGCAGATCATTACATGGAGCTGCCTTTTGACTTGTCCCAGGTGATGTTTGTGGCAACGGCCAACGTTACCCATTCGATCCCCGAAGCTTTGTTTGACAGACTGGAAATTATTCATTTGTCAGGATATACAGAACAGGAAAAAATAAACATTACGCAAAAATACCTTTTAACGCGCCAGGCCGAAAATAACGGGGTGGTCAATGTGGATATCCGGTTCCCTGCCCAGTCACTTGCCTATTTAATTCGACGTTATACAAAAGAGGCAGGGGTGCGCCAATTAGAGCGAGTAGCGGCAAAAATTTACCGAAAAATTGCGCGGGAGTATTTATCAAAAAAACAGACAAATAATGCAACCGCCGATGCTTACGAAATGAAACCTGAAATGCTCCATAAATATCTTGGTCAACCGGAATATTTTTACGGACGCAAAGAAGACACATCTGCCGTTGGCAAAGCAGTAGGTCTTGCCTGGACATCTGCCGGAGGCGACACACTCAATATTGAAACGGCTCTGGCGCACGGGAAAGGCGTTTTGCACCTCACCGGAAATCTGGGCGATGTAATGAAGGAGTCGGCAAATGCGGCTTTGGGTTATGTCAAGTCCCAGGCTCATTATCTTGGGCTGTCCAATGATTTTTTTGAAAGAACCGATATTTATCTGCATATTCCGGAAGGCGCAATACCAAAAGATGGCCCATCGGCGGGAATTACCATTGCATCCTGTTTGATTTCGGCAGTTACGCAAACGCCGATTAAAAATCATGTTGCCCTGACAGGAGAAATTACATTGCGCGGCAAAGTTCTACCCATTGGCGGATTAAAGGAGAAATCGCTGGCCGCATTTAGAGCGGGTATTTCGGATATTATATGCCCAAAAGATAATGAAAAAGACATGGAAAAAATTCCGGAAAGCATCAAAAAAAGGATGAATTTTCATTTTGTTAGCAATATGCGGGAAGTCATTCCCCTGACTCTTGAAAATGGATCCAATATATTTTCAGAAAATCCGGGAGCTTATCCTTTTTATGCAAGTCATTTGCCGGGTTGGCAGCAAAATATTTCGGGAAACAACAACCCGGCTTAAATTACAAATTCAGCGATTTTTTTATTTTATTCATGTCCAGTCGATCCCGGACGATTTGAGAGAAATTCTCTATGGATTCATCTACATTATACGGTATAATTTTAACAGGATTTATTTTCTTTTTTTTCAAAAGCCGGTTAATAAACCACTGTCGAAACTCATTTTCGTCAAAAATTCCATGAAGGTAAGTTCCCCATATATCGCCATTGGCCGATGAAAAACCTGCCTGGGCTTCTATTATTGGTTTTTCATTTCCTGAGGTATGGCCGTGATGAATTTCATAACCAGTAACTCTCAGTTGTGATTCCATATGGATTCCCGAAAATTTTTTTAGAACTTTTTCGGATTCCAATTGCGTGATGATATGGAGAAGGGCAAGACCTGAAATCTCTCCTTTTTGCGAGCCAGGCGATGATTCAATAGAATGCGGGTCTTTTATGGTTTTTCCCAGCATTTGCAGACCTCCGCACAGGCCAATAATCTCTGTGCACCCTTTGTTCCCGAGAAATTTTATATAATCGGATAGACCCGTTTCATCAAGCCACTGCATATCGGCCATTACATTTTTGGATCCTGGAATAATCAGGGCATCTGGTATCTGTTTTGAAGGCGAATCAATAAACTCAAAAGATATTTCCTTCTGCAAATGAAAAGGATCAAAATCCGTAAAGTTTGAAATATGAGGGAGTTTTATAACGACAATGTTTAAAAGAGTATCCAGATTTGTTTTTCCAGATTCCCATCTTTTTGAAAAAGCAAGCGAGTCTTCATCCGGAAGCATTAGATTTTCCACTCCGGGGATGATGCCCAGGACATCTTTACCGCTGATTTTTTCCAGGAGCTTTTTGCCTTCGATAAACAAGCTTTCATCGCCCCTGAATTGATTTACAATTAAACCGGTAATTCTAGCCCGCTCTTTTTTTTCCAGAAGCATCAGCGTACCGGCAATAGAAGCAAAGATACCGCCAAAATCGATGTTGGCCGCCAGGATTACCCGGGCATCGGCATATTCGGCCATCCGCATATTTACCACATCATGGTTCTTGAGATTCATTTCAACAGGAGAACCGGCGCCTTCGAGAATCATTATATCCGCCTCGGCAGATAAATCGTCATATGCGCTGGAAATAGTTTGCCAGACCAGATCTTTATTTTTTCTGTAATCGGAAAAAGCAAAATTTCCAGAAGCCTTGCCCAGCAATATTACCTGCGACAGGGACTTGTCTACCGGTTTTAGCAATACAGGGTTCATCCTCACGTCAGAATCCACTCGCGCTGCCAGAGCCTGCAGGTGTTGAGCCCGGCTGATTTCCCCGCCTCTCATGGCAACGCAGGAATTCAGGGACATGTTTTGCGCCTTAAAGGGCATGACGCGGTAGCCTTCCTGTAAAAAAATTCTGCACAGGGCTGTGCATAAAAGGCTTTTGCCTACGTTGGATCCAGTACCTTGAATCATTAGGGCAGGCGGTTTTTTTCTTTTGACAATTCTTTTTTTTGACCCAAAAAAATCCGCTAAAACCGAAATAAATTTTTCGTTGTCTGTATGCAATAAAATGGCCATCCGAAAAAAAGAATGATCCAGGCCATAAAAATTGGAACATCGGCGGATTAATATCTGGTTTTGGATGAGATGGTAATAAAATTGATCGGCTTTCTTTTCGTCGGGTAATTTGAATAAAACAAAATTTGCCGTAACCGGGAATATTTTTATTTTGGAAAATCTGGAGAATTGTTCTACAAGGTAACGGCCTTCTTCCTTTAAATAATTTCTGCTGTATATTGCATGCTCCGCGTTCTGTAAAACAAGAGCGCCCATTTGCTGGGCGAAGGTATTGAGCGGCCAGGAGGATTGGAGTTTTTTTGCCGACTGTATCCATTTTTCATGTCCAATAGCCAGACCTGTTCGCAGACCAGGGATGGAATATATTTTGGTTAAAGAGCAAACTGTAATTAAATTGTTGAAAATAACGGATGCCAGACTGTCATCGTTTTCCGAAAATTCGAAAAAGTCAATAAATGCCTCATCAATAATAAATATGGTTTTTGGGTTTGATTCAATCATTTTAATTATTTCATTTTTAGAGAAAATAGTTCCTGTTGGGTTGTTTGGACGGCCAAGAATAACTATTTCCTCTCCCAGGAGCTTCGGGGATAATTTTGAAAAATCCAGGACAAAGTTTTCGGCTTCGATCAATTGATGGTATATAATTTCCTTATTTTCTATTTTCGCGGCTCTTTCATAATCGCTGTAGGAGGGCACAACCAAAATAACTTTTTTTTGCGGAAGAATTCTCATGAGCAAAAAAAATATTTCTGAAGCGCCATTGGCGATCAGAATGTTTTCCGGTTTCACATCGTAATGCTTGCAGGCGGCATGAATAAAATCCACGCTTTCCGGATCCGGGTAAATTCGAATGTCCTCGAGATGCTGCGAAATATGATACTTGATTTCCGGAGGCAAGTCCAATGGGTTGATGCTTGCCGAAAAATCTATCCAGTCTTTCGACAAATCACGGGTATCTCCGGAGATAGATCGAAGATTACCGCCATGCTCATAAGGCTTCATACACGGTCTGTTTCGCAAACCAATTCAGGATAAATACCAAAAATCATAATTGCATTTACGCCGCATCGGCCTCTTGAATAAACCCCCATGCCATCGATTGGAATCATCGGTAAACAAAATGTCGGGAAAAGTACTCTTTTTAACGCACTCATAAAAAAGAATAAAAGTATTACGTATGACATGCCTGGCGTTACACGCGACCTTGTAACCCAGACATTGAACTGGGGAGAAGGGAAATGGGATTTGACAGACTTTCCCGGTCTTGAGTCTGACAAGAGTATGCAGGAAGACGAGGTTGGGCGAGCATCCATAGAAAAGGCTGCCGCGCAGCTTGAAAAATACAATCTGCTTCTCTGGGTGGTCACCCGCAAGGGTTTGAGTTCTTATGAGTACGACCTGCTGGATCGCATTCGAAAGTTAAAGAAACCCGTGTGGCTGGTCGTAAATTTTGTAGATGATCCCGCGCTGGAAAGCGATGCCGCAGAATTTTACGCTCTGGGATTTTCCCGTGTGTTTTTTATTTCAGCTCTGAACAATCGCAGAATAGAGGAACTTCGGGATGCTGTGATTGATCAGTTTGAGGGAAAAGAGCAAGATGTATCCAATGCAACCTTTGTTTTAAAACTTTCCCTGATTGGTAAACCCAATGTCGGCAAAAGCACTTTGTTTAATACGTTTCTTGGTAAAGAACGCTCGCTGGTTTATGACCTGCCCGGAACCACGCGAGATGCTATTGACGAAAAATTAATTTTCCAAAATACAGAAATTTTGTTAACCGATACTGCCGGTATACGGCGGAAAAAAACTTCTTTTGAAGCGGTAGAAATATTTTCGGTAGCGCGCACGAAAAAAGCCATTGCCGAGGCTGATGTTGTGTTGTTGTTAATTGACGCAAGGGAAGGATTTGACCGTCAAAATAAATATATTCTGGAATGGATTGAAGAAGAAAACAAACCCGTTATTGTAATTATCAATAAAACAGATTTAATTGACGAAGACAGAAAAAAATTTCTTAAAGAAGAAATTGAGGAATTGCAGGGTATGTTCTGGAATTTTCCGGTGCAATGGTTATCGGCTATCTCAAGCAAGAATTCGGGTAGGGCGTTAAACGAAGCTGTAAAAATATTCAGCGAGGGAAAGGAGCGCATAGCAACTCCTGAGCTAAATAACATTCTGGAAATTCTCAATCGCAATCCGGTCGTTGGCTCCAATGGATTAAAATTTAACTATATTACCCAGGCTTATCCGGAAAAAAAATTTATTATTTTTGGCAATCGCGCCATTGTTCCGGAAAACGTAAAGAGGTATCTAAAGCACAATCTGCTAAAGCAGTTGAAATGGAAAAATATTCCCATTAAACTGGACCTTCGGAAAAAAAGGGCCGGTTTAAAAAAGTCTGAAAAGTAATATTTGGGTGATCAAATTTAAGTTTCCGGCGTTCACCCATGCAGGTTTAAAAATGCTGGACAAAGCGCTTCGAAAAAAATATACTCGCATTCATTCTAATGAAACTCAAATGGAAAGTATTATTTTTATTGGCCGGATTTTCTCTGGTAATGTCCAGCATTTTTTCGGACAATGAAAAACCGGTTCCTGGATTATATAACGAAATTCTTAAATTTTCCATTGAAGTTAAAGGAATCTCCATGGGTTCCATTATTATGCGAACCGTCAAAACAGGTCCAAAATATTTGCAGATAAACGCCAATGTTGAATCATTTGATAGCTTGAAGGGAATCTACTATGTGGCGGGAAATTTTGGAGCCATGTGGGATTATCAAAAAAGAAAGTCTTATATGGCATTTGAAGATGTTTATGACGGTTACAGTTATCATCGAAGAGCCTATCGATTTCAAGACGACAATAAAATATTGGTTAATTTGCGCGAGTCCAGGTTTTCAGATGCCGGATATCCCCACTCAGAGAAACCCACCATAGACAATACAAAGGAATATTTTATTGATAACGATGATTACCAGGATTTAATCGGCGTATTCTTTTTCTTGCGAACTTCCGGAATGCATCCCAAACCAGGAGATGTTTATCGATTAAAAGTTCTACCTGCCGGGGTAAAACAAATAATGATTGTTCAGGTCGTTGATGTAAACGAAATGAATGTACCGGCGCTTGGCGGAAAAAGAAAAGTCGTTCATGTGAAATCCGGACTGGCCAATCCCGATCAAAAATCCTCCGGGGGCAATATTTTCTTCAATGTCCGGAGTCCTCTCGATATGTATTTTACCGACGATGAAGATTCCATTCCGCTGCGCATTTCGGCCAAACTACCCATTATTCAAACAGCCGATGTGGTATTGACCGATTACAAACAAATAAAGAAAAAAAAGAGCGATTAATATATAATTATCGATATCCGGTATAATCATGTATAAAAAGAATAGTAGTATTTTAAAAAAACTTATACTCCTTTTTTTTCTCTCCGGCGGTGTCGCGTTGTTTGCGGTAGAGACGGTCTATTCCGGTGAAAATAATACATCGCCTGAAGAGGAAAAGTTTGTTTCCGTAGCCGGTTGGCGATTATGGAATATTGAGTTCACCCGAAACGACATGAATGTTTTGCCCAACGGGAACCATAACTTTTTTCCCCTTGAGTATTGGGCGCCGAATGCGATACTTTCAAATCCGGATGTCGGAGGTTTTTCATTAATGGAACCCGTCACTCTTTCTATCGAAGGAGAATCTGTAAAATGGCTGCGGTTTCACCTGAACTCTCTGGATATTTCAGACCCCCTGGATCCGGGGCGACCTTTTATTTATATGCCCATTGATTTGTGGAGTACATATAGAATATTATCTCCTCTTTATTCGTACACCAGCAATTCCGGATTAAACTGGGATATTGAAAATAACAAGACCGGCGGAGGAATGGCCAATGTTGGCGCGGCGGGGTATATGGGGGGAGGAAGCTGGGTTCCCGATTTTTTTCAGGACGACCCGGCACAAAATCGTGGCGCTCCATCCAAAGTCAGGGCTATGGCGCCTTCTCCGGAAGGCAGCGTTGGGGCTTCTTTTAAAGGAATAAATAATCTTCCGGGTCAAATATTTTATGAGGGTATCGCGCAACGAAGGACATTTGTTCTTTTAAATGGTTATGAAACTGCCAACAGAAATACGGTCTACATGGGGCAAAATTTATCGGAATCCTTGGACATATCCGGGATCTATCAGCATCTCGATAGAGATCATTATGGCATAGAAACCGGAAACACCGACACCAATACATTGACCGGAGGAACAGATTCCTTCTTGTTGACATTGTCGCCCATAATGCCTGAAAAGCAAAAATTTTCCTGGGGACTCAATGCAGGCTACGGTTTTAAAAAATATACTCAAAACAATCCTGACCCAATGGTCTATTCAATGATAAATGAAATTGTCTATGGCAAAATGCCGTTGCCTATGCAAAGTCATACCGGGTTTTTCACCAACAATCTGAATTTTAACGAAATTGCAAAATTGTGGATTTTTGATGTATCAGCATATTCAAGGTTCAGGTTTGAAGCCGTTCAGGAGCAGTTGCTATTAAAAAACAATATGACCGCTCAAACCTGCAATAATTCTCCGGCAGATATCACCATCTATAATAGTAGCGGTCCATACACACAATATCTTGTGCGTTTGAACCCGGAAGTTAAACTGGAAAGGCAATGGGAATCCTGGAATCTAACCTTGTCGGGCGGGGGACTGATGGAAAGCGGGTTTGCATCAAAGCAGTATTTGCTGACCCGTCTTGATCCAACCGCAGCCATCAAATTATCCAGCAAGCGGGGCAGCCCATGGGAAATTTATACGGGTCTTCAACATGATGCCATACCGCTCTCTGAACAAGAACTGGCTTTTTTAAACCCTGGATCGCCTTCGGGAGCTCGCTATTCATGGAATGACAATGGTGACGGGATTCCCCAGTCTGGGGAAAATGGAACTCTGTACAACGTCACCGGGGGGAAATATCATACTTTGTCCAAATCCATGAAATATCCTGCACGCGATGAATTGTATTTGGGAATTGCAAATAATTTTTCAAAAAACTGGAGCGCGGCGCTTACTTTGCATGGCAAGTATTATACCAATTTATATTTTGTCGGGTTTGATCCATCGGTAGATTCAGGCTATAATCTCATTTCAAGTCCCGAAGTTACAGACGGCAGACTTTATAATCGAAGCCCATCGGCTTTTGGGCATGAACTATATATGTTGACCAATTCTGCCAACCCAGGTTATTATGCTTCCATAGAAATACAAATACTTAAAAAAAATGATAGAAAAGATCCCTGGTTTTTTCAGATTTCTACCGAAGCCTGCTATGCCCAGGCTTATACAATACCCGGCAATGGCCCTGAATACAATGACATGGGACAATATGCGGAATCCAGCGCCAATCCAAACAAACAAAAAAACACGCTGGCCATTACCGACGGGGAACGGGCATACCTTGTAAATATTTTGTTTGGCTTTAATCTGGGGCCTTTTTCGATAGCCAATACAATGCGGTATCGGGACGGTCAACCTTGGGGAAGCATGCTTGTTCCCGCAGGTTTGTCGGATGGCCCGGTTATCGTTCAAGACCAAAACCGCGCAAGTCCGCCCTACGGTACACCCAGGTATACGTACGCCCTGACATGGGATGTGAAATTCCGTTATGAGCTGGCCGGAGAAAAACAAAAAACTGCTCTTACATTTGATGTGTATAATTTATTGGATTCCAGAACGGAATTGTACGAATTTACCTATAACGAGCAAAACCGTCGCCTGCCCCTGGAAAGTACAACGGGCAGATCTTTCAGGATAATGCTCCACATGCAATGGTAAAAACAAGCGTTTTTGGGGTCATCTAAAAAAATATTGCATATAGAAGGACACAGGGCGCACGGAGAAAATGCAAAAAAAAAATGTATTTTCAGACGTTATATGAAAAATGTGTGCGCAATTCAAAGAGAAGAAAACTCAACCACCATCCCTGGAATAGCTTACGTAAAATATTTTGTTTTCCCGTAATTTCATTCACATTGTTATCACTAAAATTTTAAAAATCTCATTATTAAAACAGTAAGACCATAAAACGCCATCATGGCAATAATGGATAAACTCAAAGATATCGCAAAATCAAATCTTTTTGCCAGAAGAGGGAATAAGATAAAAAGGCTTAGCGAAGGTATTACAAGCCAGAATATATCTTTTGATAATTTGACTACCTGCCCGATATCTTTTGTATCATAGTATAACCAGATCATTCCCAGTATAGATATTAGCGGAAGAGAAGCAGTTATTGCGCCAATAAAACTGCTTCGTTTTGAAATCTCCGAAATCAATACTACTATAAAAGCTGACAAAATATATTTTAATATTAAATACGTCATTTTATTCCCTTTTTATCTTTTTCCATCCACAGATATAACATGGGCAATAACAGCAGCGTCAAAATTGTAGATGATACCAGCCCGCCAATTACCACAGTAGCCAACGGCCTTTGTACTTCGGCGCCGATACCAGTATTTAAAGCCATCGGCAGAAAACCCAGGGAGGCGACGAGAGCCGTCATGATTACTGGTCGCAAACGCGTGAGAGCCCCCTCAACAACCGCCTCTTTCAGGCTTTTCCCTGATTCCCTGAGTTGGTTAATGAAGGTAACCAACACCATTCCATTGAGAATCGCGATACCGCCCAGGGTAATAAATCCAATCGATGCCGAGACGCTAAAATGAATATCCCTGAAAAAAAGGAAAAATACGCCCCCGGTTGCGGCAAAGGGGATGCCAAGATAAATCAGCATGGTTTGTTTGAAGGAGCCGAAATTCTGATATAACAAAAAAAAGATAATCGCAAGAACAACAGGAATCACGACCATCAGCTTGTTTCTGGCTCTCTCCAGATTTTTAAACTGTCCTCCCCAGACCGTAGAATAACCTTCCGTAAGTTTTAGCTCATCTTTTATTTTTGTTTTTGCCTCATTAACAAAAGACAGCGTATCGCGCCCTTCCAGATTTATGGCAACGCCGGCGTATCGTCTGCCGTTCCCTCTGGCAATAGCAACCACATCTTCGGTAACCTCAAGATTGGCAACAGACCCCAGAGGAATAGAGCCCGGTTCTGGCAAGGCAATGGGAATTCGCGCAATCTCATGGAAATTATCGCGGTACTGCTCCGCCATTTTCACGATAACCGGAAAACTCCAGTCATACTCATAATAACTGCCAACCCTGGTTCCCGACATCGCCGTTTGAAACGCTTCGTTGACATCGCCTGCATGAACATGATACGCGTTCATTTTTGCGTAGTCTAACCGTACTTCCAAAACAGGGCTTGTTTTCAAAGCCGTTAGCGAATCGAGTTCTACCTCTTTTGCTCCGCGAATTTTCTCGAGAATTTCAACGGCCTTATCCTGCATATGCGCCAGGACTTTTAAATCCTTGCCGTAAATACGAAGCGAAACATCGGCGCGGCTTCCTTCCAGAATTTCATTAAAACGCATGGCAATGGGTTGATTCTCGGAAACATCCGCTCCGCCGACAATGGACGAAAGGGCTGTTTCCACATCATGATAAAGTTCCGCCTTGGTGCGGGCATGACTGTTTTTGATTTTTGGCCACTGGTCTGTCGGGTGTAAAATTAAAAACACATCGACGAGATTTACGCCCATGGGGTCTGTTGCCGACTCAGGCGTTCCGATGCGGCTGAAAACATGCTTGACTTCTTTAAATTTGGCAATTTCTTTTTCTGCCGCAAATTGATAATTGAGCGCTTTGGAAAGACCAATATCTGCCCGATGCGTTATATTAATGACCATATCGCCTTCGTTTAACGGCGGCATAAAATCAGAGCCAAGTTTGGTAAAAATGAATAGAGAGAAAACCAGCAGGAGACCCGTGGCGCCCAAAATGGAACCGCGAATCATGATCTTTGGACTTATGGTAAAATTTAAAACGGGTTCATAAATTTTTTGAATCCATCGCAACAAAAACGGGTCTTCGTGATTTTTACCGAGGTGATTTTTCCCGGATCGGGGTTTGGTTAAAAAAAGATACCCAAGAAGCGGCATTATAATCAAGGCCACCACCAGACTTGTCGCAAGAGCCATAAGAACCGTTAGCGCCATGGGATGAAACATTTTGCCTTCGACTCCCTCCAATGTCAAAATGGGAATATAGACAATCATGATGATGGCCAGACCAAGAAATACCGGTTGATTGACTTCTCTGGCTGATTCTAACAAAAGTTGCGTTTTATCTTTCAAGGAAAATTTGGTTCGGGTTTCATTTTCCAGTTTGCGAATCAGGTTTTCAATCATAACCACAGAGCCGTCAACCAGCAAACCAAAATCGATGGCGCCGAGGCTCATGAGATTGGCGGAAATGCCAAACTGATTCATGCCTATCAGCGCGCCCAGCATTGAAAGAGGAATGGCCAGGGCTACGATAAGCGCTGCCCGAAAATTACCCATAATTAAAAAAAGTACAACGATGACAAGAGCAGCTCCTTCGGCCAGATTTTTCGCTACGGTTTTCAACGTTTCGTTAACGAGGTACGTGCGCGTATAGAGCTCTTGCGTTTTAACATCCGATGGAAGTTCCACTTCGGCCAACGCCTTTTGCGCCTCCATCGCTACTTTTCGGCTGTTTTCGCCCATGAGCATTAAAACAATGCCCAATACGGTTTCCTTTCCCTTATACGTTGCAGCGCCCACTCTCTGGGTATTGTCCTGTCTGACTTCGGCAAGATCT
>JAOUFE010000106.1 GCA_029858425.1 Spirochaetia bacterium
TTGTCCAATTGAAACTCCGGAAGGTCCAAATATTGGACTTATTACCTCTATGGCAACATATGCGAGGTTAAACCCGTACGGTTTTCTGGAAACTCCATATCGTGAAATAAAAAACGGAAAGAATACAAACCACATCGCATATATTTCAGCCAATGAAGAAGATCACAATGTCGTGGCGCAGGCCAATGCAGAATTGGACAGTACGGGAAAGTTTGTTGAGAAGCTGGTCAGTTGTCGGTACAGGGGAGACTTTCCGTTAAAAAATCCGGAAGAAATTCAATTAATGGATGTGGATCCTTTGCAGGTGGTTTCGCTTTCTGCCGGACTAATCCCTTTTTTGGAACATGATGACGCCAACAGAGCGCTCATGGGATCCAACATGCAGCGTCAGGCAGTTCCTTTATTAAATCCAGAAGTTCCTTTTGTGGGAACTGGTCTTGAAATGCCGATTGCCTACGATTCAGGCGTGTGTGTTCTGGCTGAAAAAGATGGGGTTGCGGTTAAGGTCAGCGCTGAAGAAGTCGTTGTTGAAAATGACGATAAAACGGTATCTTCCTATAAAATGGCAAAATATAAAAGAACCAATCAAAGTACCTGTTTGAATCATACTCCAATTGTGGAAGTTCATGTGGCTCCTGAATCAGGTAGCGTTAAAGAAATTAATGATCAACATCTTGTTTTCGGCGGGGATAGCGGAAAAGTCTATCGATATGATTTAAAAACCAATCAGGGTCATATTAAATCCATGGTTAAGGCAAAACAAGCGGTTACCGCAGGAACTCTTCTGGCAGGCGAATTAATCAAAGGTCGCGATAAAAAAGGTACGCGAACCGCAACGGTACTGGCTGATGGACTTGCCACAAAACACGGCAGACTTTCGCTTGGAAGAAATATCGTTGTTGCTTTTATGCCTTTTGATGGATACAATTTTGAGGATGCGATTGTGCTTTCTGAAAGTCTGGCAAAATCAGACGCTTATACGTCCATTCACATAGAAGAATTTGAAATCCAGGCAAGAGAGACAAAACTTGGAAGAGAAATTATCACAAGAGATATCCCAAATATTGGCGAACGCGCTTTCAGGGATCTCGATGATGAGGGTATTATCAGGATAGGAGCCGAGGTCAAAGCCGGAGATATTCTTGTCGGTATGGTTACGCCAAAAGGCGAAACAGATCTGACTCCGGAATACCGACTTTTGCACAGTATCTTCGGGGAAAAAGCAAAAGAAGTTCGCGATAGTTCTCTGCGCGTACCAAACGGACATGGCGGAATAGTTATCGATATTAAACGTTTTAATCGGGATTTGGGCGATGAGTTACCTCCTGGAATCGCAGAGTCGGTCAAGGTGTATGTTTCGAGCAAGCGAAAAATCCAGGTTGGCGATAAAATGGCTGGCCGCCATGGAAATAAAGGGGTTATTTCGGTAATATTGCCGGAAGAAGATATGCCTTTTTTACCCGATGGAACCCCTATTGACGCTGTTTTAAATCCGCTTGGCGTACCTTCGCGTATGAATCTTGGGCAGATATTTGAAACCCAGTTAGCCTGGACGGGAAAAATTCTGGGAATAGAATTTGAAACGCCAGTATTTGATGGCGCCAGTTGGGAAGACGTGGCAGGGTATATGAAAAAAGCCGGGCTGCCTAACGATTCCAAAATTCATTTGCGCGATGGCAGAACCGGGGAATATTTTCTTCAGCCGGCATTTGTGGGCGTAATCTATATGCTAAAACTCCATCATATGGTGGAAGATAAAATGCATGCTCGTTCAACGGGTCCGTACTCGCTGGTTACGCAGCAACCTCTTGGCGGAAAAGCGCAGTTTGGCGGGCAGAGATTTGGGGAGATGGAAGTCTGGGCAATGGAAGCTTATGGAGCAGCTCATACTCTTCAGGAGTTGCTGACGGTAAAATCGGACGACATGCAGGGACGAGCCAGGGTGTACGAATCCATTGTAAAAGGTTTCCATGCAATTAAACCGGGAATTCCTGAATCATTTAATGTTCTTATAAGGGAAATTAGGTCGTTGGGCATTGACATGTCTGTAATTGATTCATTTGATCAAAGTATTGAAATTACAGATTTTGAAGATGAGTTTAGCAAAACGCGAAAAAAGATAAGAATTGATACATTGCAAAATGCATAACAGGGGAGTATAACATGCGTGATTTTTATGATTTTAATAAAATCCGGGTAAAACTTGCATCTCCGGACAAGATTAGAGAGTGGTCTTTTGGAGAAGTTAAAAAACCTGAAACTATCAATTACCGGACTTTAAAACCGGAAAGAGAAGGATTGTTTTGCGAAAAAATATTTGGTACAACCAAAGAATGGGAATGCTATTGCGGAAAGTTTAAATCAATTCGTTACAAAGGCGTGGTATGTGATAAGTGCGGGGTAGAAGTAACACATTATAAAGTGCGCCGCGAAAGAATGGGGCATATTGAGCTATCCTATCCAGTTGCGCATATTTGGTATTACAGGACTGTTCCCAGTAGAATTGCCCTTGTTCTGGATATGTCTGCAAACGATATTAAAAGTATATTGTATTTTGAAAGATATGTTATTATAGAACCCGGAGACTCTGGTCTTGAGTTCAAGCAGTTAATCAGTCAGGATGATTACGAAAGGCTGGCTGAACAGCATGGCGATAAAATGTATGCTTCTATTGGAGCTGATGCGGTCAAAGAAATGTTGGCCATGCTCAATCTGGAAGAAGATATTAGAGCTATTCGTAGTAAAATTGAAGATAAGCGAAAAGTTTCCGATAAGAGAATTTTAAAACGACTGGAATTGCTGGAAGCTTTCCGCGACAGCAGCAACAAACCGGAATGGATGATTATGGATACCATTCCTGTACTTCCGCCGGAGCTTAGACCGATGGTTCAGCTGGAAGGCGGTAGATTTGCCACTTCAGATTTAAATGATCTTTATCGGCGCGTAATTAATCGAAACAATCGCTTAAAGAGGCTACTTGCCCTTAAAGCCCCGGATATTATTGTAAGCAATGAAAAACGTATGCTTCAGGAAGCAGTAGACGCTCTTTTTGATAACTCAAGAAGAAAAAAGGCCATTAAAGGCAAAGGAAACAGACCTTTAAAATCGCTTTCAGATATGTTGAAAGGAAAGCAGGGCCGATTCAGACAAAATCTTCTCGGAAAGCGCGTGGATTACTCAGGTCGAACAGTAATTGTTGTCGGTCCGGAACTGAAAATATATCAATGCGGCTTGCCCAAAAAAATGGCGCTGGAGTTATTTAAACCATTTATAATGAAGTGGCTTGTGGATCACGAATATACGCAAAACATAAAATCTGCAAAGCGCATGATTGAAAATGAAGACCGCGAAGTATTTCAGGGGCTGGAAGAAGTCATTCACGAACACCCTGTTTTATTAAACCGCGCTCCAACGCTGCACAGGCTTGGAATTCAGGCATTTTTGCCAACGTTGGTCGAAGGCAAGGCTATTCAACTTCATCCATTGGTTTGCCATGCATTTAATGCCGACTTTGACGGCGATCAAATGGCAATACACATTCCTTTATCCCCTCGCGCACAATTGGAAGCATGGCTGTTAATTATGTCGGCTCACAATATCTTGAATCCGGCAAATGGTCAACCGATTGTCGGGCCAACCCAGGATATGATTCTTGGATTGTATTACCTGACCACCGAACTGGGCGGAAGTAAAGGCGAAGGCAAGCTATATGACTCTATTGATGAAGTTGTATACGCTCTGGATCAGGGAGTTATTGACTTGAGAGCCAAAATTCAGTTTATTCTCCAGGACAGACAAATTGAAACAACGCCCGGAAAACTTTTGTTTAATGAGCTTCTGCCTGCGGATTATTCCTACGTAAACAGGCCGCTCACAAACAAAACTGTAAATGAAATTATTCTGGATATTTACAAAACCAGAGGTACAGCAGTAACAGTTAAATTTTTGGATCAAATAAAAAAACTTGGCTTTACCTACGCTACAAAGTTTGCGCCTACAATTTCTCTTGATGATATCAAAATTCCGGCTTCAAAACCGAAACTGATTGAAAAGGCAACGAAAGAAGTGGAACGGGTAGAAGGCGAACATCGTAAAGGGATTATAACCAACGAAGAACGCTATAAAAAAGTTATTGAAATCTGGACAAATACAAACGATAAAATTACGGAAGATCTTTTTGAAATTTTGAAAGACGATCAGAAAGGCTTTAACTCTATTTATGTAATGGCCACATCCGGCGCGAGGGGATCAAAATCACAGATACGTCAGTTGGCTGGTATGCGCGGTTTGATGGCAAAGCCAAGCGGCGATATTATCGAACTTCCTATCCGTTCCAATTTTAAAGAAGGACTTGGAATTCTGGAGTTTTTTATTTCAACACACGGCGCAAGAAAGGGATTGGCGGATACAGCGTTAAAAACGGCTGATGCCGGATACCTGACGCGACGACTGGTTGATGTTTCCCAGGATGTTATTATTCAGGAAGAAAACTGCGGCACCCAGAATGGATTTCTTTTGACAGCGGATAAAGAAGGCGATAAAACCATTGTCAGTTTGCGAACAAAATTATATGGAAGATTTCTCGGACAGGATATCCGTGATCCAGGAAATGATGAAATCGTTTTTTCCAGAGATGAAATTGTTAATGAAGAAGTCGCCCTGACCATAGAAAATCTTGGTTATGATGAAGTGATTGTAAGATCCGCCCTTACGTGCGAGTCTATATCTGGAATTTGTCAAAAATGTTACGGGATTGACCTTGCCACATTGCGAAATGTGGAAAAAGGAGAGGCTGTAGGAATTATTGCGGCACAGTCTATTGGTCAACCTGGTACACAGTTGACAATGCGTACATTCCATATTGGCGGAACTGCGACTACAAAATCGGTACAAAATTCTATAACAGCTCCATATGATGCCATTGTCAAGCAAATACAGGGGAAAATTGTTACAAATCGAGAAAAAAAATCAGTTCTTGCCCGCAGAGGCTCTGTTCTATTGGCGCAGATTATATCCGAATACAAAATAAGTGATCTGGATGGTTACAAGCATGAGAATGGAAGTCGTGTAATCAGAGGCGAAGTGCTGGGTAAAATTCTGGAAAAAGGCGGTAAATCTACCACGATTTATTCGCCAGCTCCGGGGGTGATTCAGGAGTCGGATGATCAAATCTATATTCTGGGTCAGGATTATTCCGCATCGCTGCCCAATGGATCCATTCTATATGTGATTCCGGGAGATCGCGTAAAAATGGGCGCATTGATTAGCGAATACGATCCCTTTAACAATCTTTTAATTGCTTCTTCTGAAGGTCGCGTTGAATATGCCGAAATCGAGGAAGGCAAAAACCTGAAAATTGAAGAATCCGAAAAAACCACCGCCACCATCAAAAAAATAGTATCATTCCGCGGTCGCAAAATGGCTCCCATGATCCATATTTACGAAAAGGGAAAACTTGCAGAAGAAATACCTTTGCCGCTTGGCGCTATATTAAACGTTGAAAATGGAACAGCGGTAAAACCGGGAGATATTATTGCCAAAATCGAAAGCAAGGCAGAGAAAACGCGCGATATTACAGGCGGTCTGCCGCGAGTAGATGAGTTGTTTGAAGCAAGGCATCCAAAAGATCCATGCCATCTTGCCGAAATCGACGGTATTATTTCAGATAAAGGTGAAATTGTAAGAGACAAGCGGGTATTGAGAATTTTTCCTGAGGGATTAACAGAAGAAGAATCCGATGAACAAAAGGTTTCTATTTCTATCCCGATGAACAAGCAGATATTTGTTCAGGATGGCGAGCGGGTGGAAAAAGGCGACGTACTGGATGAAGGCGCTCTGGATCCACACGATATTTTGCGGGTGCAGGGAGAAAATGCGCTTCAAAAATACATGATTCGCGAAATTCAGGAAGTATATCGACTCCAGGGCGTGTATATTCATGACAAACATATAGAAATTATCATCAGACAAATGATGAGAAAAGTTGAGGTCGCCGATGCAGGGGATACAGCTTTTGTACCTTCGAGTACAGTAGACAAGGTTTTGTTGCAGGTGGAAAATCGTCGGGTTCTTTCGGAAGGGGGCGCTTCTGCCACCCATATTCCGGTATTGATGGGTTTAACCAAGGCATCGTTAAATTCTGAAAGCTTCCTTTCGGCGGCATCCTTCCAGGAAACCACACGGGTATTGACCGATGCAGCGATCAAGGGAAAAGAGGACCCATTGTCAGGATTGAAAGAGAATATTATTATTGGGCATTTGATTCCCGCCGGAACTGGAATGCGCGAGTATTTGCAGATACGGGCGTTTAAAAACGTAATGGGCGATTTGTACTATACCGAGGAAGAAATTGAACAATTGTATAATCCCCAGCCGCAGCCGATTCCAGATGCAGCGCTGGTTCCAGTCGGGGCGGATTTTGACGAGGAAGAATAGGCAAATCAACGCAAATAAGTGTTGACAGGACAGAATAAAATACAGGTGAAATTTATATGAAAAGAACGTATCAACCATCAAATCTTAAACGCAACCGCAGACATGGATTTTTGTCCAGAATGGCCACAAAAAAGGGCAGGCTCGTTTTAAAAAGACGCAGACAGAAAGGAAGAAAAAAACTGACCGTTTCGGATGAAAGAAGACGTTTCCATATTGTTAAATAATCGAGTTGAAACAAAAGGTTTTATTCGAATCTTTAAAAAGCAAGACAGAGATTTCTGAAGTATTTGAAAAAGGAATGAAGTTATACTCGGCAAATTTGCTGATGCGTTTTTTAAAAAAAGAAGAACGCGAAAATACCTTTCCGCTAAGGGTTTTAATGGCCATCCCCAAAAAAAAACTGGGCGCTGTAAGAAGAAATCGTCTCAAACGGATATGTAAAAGTTCCTTGTTTGAAAGCCTCAAAAAACTGGACATTATAAACCATAAAAATTTAAAATATTCGTTTGATGTGATTATTCATGCACGGGACAGTTTTGAAAATCTCAGCCATTCCCAAAGAGTACTGGAGTTTGACGGTCTTGCCAAAAGGTTGATACAATAGTCGCATGTCGGAACGAAAAACAATATTAAAGCCAAGATGGGGAATTTTCAGAAGTCTTATGTTAACCATGGTACGTTTGTACAGAAGTTACTTAAGCTCATCCCTTGGTTCGCAATGCCGTTATTATCCAAGTTGTTCCGCTTATGCGCTCGTTGCCTTTACATTCTTGCCAATGTATAAGGCTTTTTTCTTTAGCGCAAAGAGAATACTTTCCTGCAATCCGTATTTTCCCGGAGGAGTAGATATGCCGCCGGGACTTTCGGATAAAGAAGTGATGGGATTTTTGGAACAGATGGATAGTAACAATAAAAGGAGAAATTAAATGGGGAAAAAAGAAATAACATTTATTATGATAAAGCCCGACGCGGTGGCCGACGGTCATACAGGGAAAATTCTTCAGAGAATCGAAGCAGAGGGATTTAAAATAAAGGGACTAAAAATGCTTCGCATTTCTCTGTCACAGGCGCAAAAGTTTTATGAAGTTCATAAAGAAAGGCCTTTTTATGGCGAATTGACTCAATTTATGGCTTCAAATATTTCGGTGGTTGCCTGTCTCGAAAGAGAAAATGCAGTACTCTACTGGCGCGAAGTCATCGGCGCAACAGATCCTGCCGAGGCAAAGGAAAATACGATACGAAAGCTGTATGCAAGATCCAAAGGCGAAAACGCGGTTCATGGCTCGGATTCGGCAGAAAACGGTATTATCGAAACATCGTTTTTTTTCAGCGGGTCAGAACTCGTATAAAAGAATTTTCTTCTCATGGACTTTAAAGCCAGATATGAAGAGCTTGGAAGAAAATGGGAAGAAAATTATACCGCATATCTCGAAAAAACCAGCTTGAAAGAAGCTGATCCGGATTTTCAGGAAGCGGTATATTACAGTCTAAAGGCCGGCGGAAAAAGACTCAGACCCGTTATGTGCCTCGAAATGGCAGAAATGACGGGGCTTGAGTTTGATGCCGCCATGAAACTGGCAACCGGCATTGAGTGTATGCACACCTATTCTCTGGTACACGATGATTTGCCGGCCATGGATAACGACGATTTCAGGCGGGGTATTCCCAGCAGCCATAAAAAATATGGCGAAGATGTGGCAATTCTGGTTGGAGACGCGCTTCAAAATTTAAGTTTTGAACTCATCGCCTCTGCCAGAGGGGGAGAACATTTGCTGCATTATTTTTGCATGATGACGGGCGCGGCCGGATTGATTTCCGGGCAGTATATGGACATGAAAAGTACTCAGGATGCAGCGGATTCATTTATAAACAACATGCACAAACGCAAGACCGGGTATTTAATTGCCGCCTCGATTGTTTTGCCCTGTATTTTTCAGAAGCCGCATCTGGACTACTCAGGAATGGAAGACTGGGGAATTCAAACAGGTTTGCTGTTTCAAATTGTAGACGATATTCTGGATGCAACCTCGCCATCGGAAAAACTTGGCAAGACGGCGGGAAAAGACGAGGCTCAAAACAAACTAACCTATATTCGCAGCTATGGACTTGAAAAATCAGGTCAAATGGCAAAAGAGTTGGCCGCCACTCTAAGTAGTTTTCCGTCATTTCAGAAAAGTATTTTTTTTAAGGGTCTTCCGTCATTTATTTTGTCCAGGAATTCCTGATATCCCATGCGCCTCGATGAATACCTTGTTTCCCGAAAATATGCAAAAAATTTACGACAAGCCGAGGGACTTGTTTTATCGGGAAATGTACTTGTAAATAACACGCCGGTAACATCGGCCGGATATCCGGTAAAATTGTCCGACGAAACAAGAATCCGGAATCAAAAAAAGTGGGTTGCGCGTTCGGCAGAAAAACTGGATTTTGCTCTCGAAAAATTTCAGTTTGATGTTGCGGGCAAACAATGTCTGGATATAGGCGCCTCGACAGGGGGTTTTACGCAGGTACTACTTCACCGAGGGGCAAAAAATGTAATTGCCCTGGATGTGGCCTACGGTTTTTTGCATTCAGCGTTGAGAAACGACCCATCGGTCATACTCATGGACCGCACACATATCTGCCAGATATCTTCCGGCGATTTGCCCTGGAAGCCCGATATTTTTGTGGCAGATGTATCGTTTATTTCTCTGAAAAAAGTGATTCCCTGTTTGAAAAATCTCTTTGAAAACTGGGAAGGTTTTGTCCTGTTAAAACCGCAGTTTGAAGTTGAACCGGTTCAATTAAAAAAGGGAATTGTAACAGATGATGCCGATGTGCAATCCAGCGTTGACGACTTTGCGCAATTTCTGAAAACAAACCGTATAAAAATAAACGACATCATCCAGTCCCCCATTCAGGGAAAAAAAGGGAACCGCGAATTTATTTTCTGGATTCAATGGTAAAAGGGGAGAATGGGCGATTGTTCCGGGCGGG
>JAOUFE010000107.1 GCA_029858425.1 Spirochaetia bacterium
AATACTTTTTCGCAATGTTTTTTTTGCTCGAATTTTCAAACCATGGACAATATAAAAAACCCCGACAGATTATATATATATATTTTATCTATTATGTCACATTAATACACATTAGATTTAATCAAGGTCGCAGAAAACAAGCGAAAATCTCAGTGCGAAAAATTGCAGTTAAATATTCACCGATAACCGCTGTAAAATATCGATGCTAAACGGGAACATGGAGCATGGGGACGAACCTCAACAATCAAATCAAAATATAGTAAAACAGGCCTGGACTCAAAAGTCAGGAAGAGGGGCAAAGCGGCGTGCGCCCAAACCTGGAGATGCTTGTATGTGCGCGATTTACCCCAACCTGGTTTTTATCGCCGCAAAAGGCGCTCGGGGCTGCCTGAAAGCTTAAAATTCAACCCGCAGGCGTGAGAACATGGAATTTGGGTCTCAAGAGCTTGGGCATGAACTGGCGTTCATGCCCAATCAAGAGGTAATTTTGCGTTTGACGCGCCATGATTGATTTGGCGTTTTAAGCTGTGATGCAGTTGCGCCATACAGCTTTGCTGAGAAATTTTTTTTATTTTTCAAGCGTGCGTCCCAGATTACCGGTTCCTCTTTTAGTGTCAATTTTGGTACATTTACTATTGTTTTTACCTGCATTGCTAATCAACGATCCATCGCCTGCAAATCTAATGGAAATACAAATTGTGGATATATCCCATGAAATGGCGGTAAAATCAAAAAACAATTTTTCCAACATAAAAAATTCCGACAGGAAAACAGATACCAAGGGGAATAATAAAAACCAGGATACGCACAAGACCGGAATTGTTACGGATGCCGCAGATAATGGCGATATGGAAAAACTGGAGAATGGCGAAAACACAAGATTTGTTGATAAATTTGAGAATATTCTTTTCAATAAAAAATCGTTAAACAACGAAACAAGCCATAAAGCCTCTAACACCAAAGAAAATTTGCAATGGGATGAAGAAAAGCAAGAATATAAAAATATTGACAAGGAAAAAAATCTGGAAACCATAAAAATCCCCGGAGGCAAAGGTCAATCCAGAAATATCGTGTGGAAAGATGGATATTCCAGAAGGATAATTTTTCAACCCGAGATTGATTATCCGCTGTATTTTAGAAAACAGGGGATACAGGCAAGCGTACGCCTCCTTATTGAGGTAGACGGCGCGGGAAATGTGGTAAGCGCAGAAATAAAGGAAACTTCAGGTTTTTCGAGGCTGGATATCCTTGCCAGAAACGGAATAATGGGAGCAAAATTTGCGCGAAGGGAATATTCAAGCAAAGTTTATGATCGCGGAGAAATCGAAGTGCAATACAGGCTGGAGCAATAAACCATAAAATGATTATTGAAATTAAAGATTTAAACCTTGATATAAATAATTTTCAAATCCTGAAAAACATTAATCTATGTATTGAAAAAGGAGAAACTATCGTTTTGCTGGGGAAAAATGGCAGCGGCAAAACCATGCTCTTAAAAACCATTATCGGATTATATAAACCAAACTCTGGTAGCGTAAAAATTTTCGACAAAGACATTAATAATCTCTCTAAAACCGAACAAACAGACATGCTGCGCCAAATGGGCTATGTATTTCAAAAATCGGGTCTTTTTGATTCCCTCAACATAGCCGAAAATGTAGTTTTTGCTTTAAGAAGATTCCAACCGGAGACAAAGGAGTGGTTGCTGCAAAAGGCAATTGATCTTCTGAAAAGCGCTGGTCTTGAAAATGTAGAAAAAAAATCACCGGCAGAACTTTCCGGCGGGATGCAAAAACGGGCTGGCATCGCAAGAGCCATAGCAATGGATCCAGCGATTCTGTTAATGGATGATCCAACTGCTGGACTTGATCCAGTCCTCTCTGATGCCATTGCTGAATTGATTGTCGGAATTCGGGAAAGAATCAAAAGCAGTATTATTGTAGTTACCCATGATCTTAAGATTGCGTACAAATTAGGTCATCGTATCGGGCTCATGCACGATGGGAATCTAATATCGATCATGCAAACCGGGGAATTTTTAAAGACCGACAATGAATATATCTCACAATTTAGATCAGGAAATCTGGAAGGTCCGATCCCTGTCCTGGACTGAATATCGTTTATGAATGAACTTGTTTTGACGATTGAAGGAATATTAAAATGGTTTTATTCCTTTGGAATTGATTATCCCTTTAGAAATAACCGCAATCCCTACCGGGTATGGGTTAGCGAAACACTTTTACAGCAAACACGACTGGACGCGGCTGTTGGCAAAATAGAAAATTTTTTAAACAGATTTCCATCCCTTGAAAAACTTGCAAATGCCGACGAATCGGAAGTACTGTATGCGTTTAAAGGACTGGGATATTACAACCGTGCAAGGAATTTACATAAAGGCGCAAGATTTATGTTGAATACCTATTCAGGCGTACCCGAAAGTTATGGTGAACTGCTTGAAGTACCATCAATCGGGCCGTACACTGCTGCGGCGATTTCCAGCATCTGCTTTAAAAGAAAAATTCTTTCTATTGACGGAAATATAAGGAGGGTATTTGCCAGAATAATGCGGATGGATAATACCTCGCCTGCGTTTGATGCAAAGCTGCGTTCTCTTGTGGAATCTGTTTATGGAGACCTTGAATATCATCCGGGAGATTTAAACGAATCCTTGATGCAATTTGGTCAAATGGTTTGCAAGGCCAAAAAGCCTTTATGTACCGCATGCCCTGTATCGTCTTTTTGTCTTGCCCTGTCCATGAATATGGTCAAACAGTATCCGGCGTTAGCGCAAAATGCTGAAAAGTTTACGGTAAACTGGAAAATTCTTATCATTGTTTTTGAAAATCAAATTCTATTAAACAAGTACCAGAATTTCCAGTTTCTAAAACAGCAAACTGGTTTTCCTTCCATGCTGGAGTTAGAGAACAAGGAGCTGTTCAGTTCAAAATCAAAAATAGTTTCGCGGATTTTCAAGCAAAGTAAAGAGAACGTTTTTCTAAAAGCTGCCACCCATTCCATAACGAAATATAAAATTACTTTTCATTATCAAATTATTGGCTTATCCCGCTCTAAAAAAAGCAGAAAGCTCGAAGGACATTCGCAAAGCCTGAATAACGGTATGCTAATGATGGATCTTGAAGGAAATCCAGTAGATCCGGAAATGTTTATTATCGATGAACCTGATCTTTTTTTTGAAAAAATAGAGAATGTATCCGGGGTACTCATCTCTTCCGGACTATCCAAAGTATGGAATCATGCTCTGAATAGCATATCTGCCCGAGGGGGGACTTGAACCCCCACGGGATAACTCCCACAAGCACCTCAAGCTTGCGTGTCTACCAATTCCACCACCCGGACTATTTACTTTTGACTGGCGCTTTTGCGCTTTTCTTTTTTCTTTCTTCTCTGATTTTTTTTCTCTCGTCTTTTATTTGCACGAGAGGTTTTTTATCAACTAATTCCAGAATAGCCATTTCGGAATTATCCGAAGGACGTCTTCCAATCTTTAACACCCTTGTGTAACCGCCATTTCTGGATTCCACCCTTGGAGCAATATCATTGAACAGCTTGTTTAATACTTCCTCGTCCTTGATAAACTTGCCAACCATACGCATGTTGTGTATTTTTTTTGCTGGAGTTTCTGCATGCAAATTACTTTTGGCTCTGGTTATTAACTTTTCTGCAACCTGTCCGGCAACCTTGGCTTTTGCAACAGTACTTTTAATATTCTCATGAAAAAATAAACTGGTAACCATATTGGCCAGCATGGCGCTTCTGTGGGCGCTGTCTCTGTGCAATCGTTTTAATTTAATCCTTTTGTACATTTCATTTCTCCATATTATTCAATATCCCGCATACCAAAATTCAACCCTAATCCGGCAAGTTTACTCTTTAGTTGTAGTAAAATTTTATCAGAATAATGTTTGCTCTTCCTCATATCATCCTCATATTTTGATACGAGATCCTTCATATTGCGCATGTCGAGACTTTTCATAACGGCCATTGTCCTGACAGAAAACTCATAATCTTCAAGGGGCGTTGATAGAATTTGTTTAACCTTTTCATCTGTTTCATCAAATTCTTCTTCTTCTTCGTATGTTTCTTCTTCAAAATTAATAAAAACAGTTAAATGCTCTTTTATGATTTTGGCGGCATAGGCTACGGCATCCTCCGGGGAAATTGTGCTGTCCGTCCATACTTCAAGAATTAATTTATCATAATCAGTCCGCTGTTCCACACGAGTTTCAACTACTTCAAAATTTACTTTGCTGATGGGCGAAAAAAGCGCATCTACTGCAATGACGCCGACTTCATCAATCATCTTCTTTGTTGTTTCAGCCGGGAGATACCCTCGCCCCTTGTCGACCTGAAGCGTCATGGTAATGCGTGCATCCTCATTGAGATGAGCCAGAACCTGATTTGGGTTTACAATTTCCAACGCTGAATTCGCGGCAAGATCTGATGCAAGCAACAAACCAGGACCTTTTTTATCGATATCAACTGTTACGGGACCTATTCCATCATATTTAAGTCTTACTTTTTTTAAATTTAAAATAATTCGCGATACATCTTCTGTTACTCCGGGAATCGTTGAAAATTCATGTGAAATACCATCAATTTTTACGGCGAGCACGCCAGCGCCTTCAATGTACGACATTAATACGCGTCTTAAAGCATTCCCCATGGTTACGCCAAAGCCCTTCTCAAAAGGTTCTGCTATAAATTTTCCATAATTACTTTTAGACTCTACATGATGAAATTCAACAATCTTGGGTCTTTTAAGACCTTTTAATAAATTTTTTGGAGATTTTTTTTCCCCTGCGCTTACGGTTGACATATAACTACCTCTTTACAACGATTTATTTGGAATAATGCTCAATTATTACCTGTTCCTTGATAGGAATATCCACATTTTCCCGAATTGGATATTTAACAATCTTTGCCGATCTTCCATCTTCAGCCAATTCAAACCAGTCTGCGACCAGTCCAACTCCACGGGCTACTGTAATATTGTTTTCCACAAGACCGGATACTTTCAATTTGTTTGAAAGCATGATTTGATCTCCAATCTTCACCTGAAAGGAAGCAACATCCACTCTGCGTTCATTTATGTACACATGGCCGTGAGATATAAAATTTCGAGCCTGGGCTCGCGATGAAGCAATGCCCATACGATAAATTGTATTATCCAACCTTCGTTCCAAAAGGGTCAATAAATTTTCCCCCGTAATTCCCTTCATATGCAAAGCTTTTTCATAATAATTTCTGAACTGGGTTTCGATAACGCCGTAAACTCTTTTTACTTTTTGCTTTTCTCTTAATTGCAAAGCATATCCCGTCATTTTCCCTCTTCTGCCATGAACCGGGCCGGGAGGATTTTTCCTTTCATTAAAAGTACATTTTTCAGTCAGGCATTTCTGACCTTTTAAAAATAATTTTAAACCTTCTCGTCTGCAAAGTTTGCAAACAGGACCTGTATATCTTGCCATTTAAAAAACCTTTCCCTTATACTCTTCGTCTTTTTCTTGGTCTGCAACCGTTATGCGGAACAGGCGTAGTATCCTTAATCAATGATACCTTCACGCCTGAAGTTGCCAAAGCGCGGATAGCCGAATCCCGTCCACCGCCCGGACCTTTAACATAAATTTCCAATTCTGCAAGACCCATATCACGCGCCTTGTCTAAAACATTTTTTGCTGCAAGTTGCGCTGCATATGGAGTCGCTTTTCTGGAACCTTTAAACTCCAGAGTGCCGCCGGATGCCCATGCAACGGTATTGCCTTCCATATCAGTCATGGTTACAATAGTATTATTAAAAGAGGCGTTTATATATGCGCGACCCTTATAAATTTTCTTGTTATCTTTTTTTACTGTTTTGTTTTCCTTGCTCATTTTTAGTTACCTCTAAGATTCCCGCCACGCCGTTTTTTTCTTGTTTTCGCATTGGTTTTTGTATTTTGGCCTCTGACTGGTAATCCCCGGCGATGTCTAATGCCGCGATAGCAACCGATGTCCATAAGACGTTTTATATGCATGGATATCTGACTTCGCAAATCTCCCTCAACAGTATATTTTTGTTCTATGATTGCTTTTAATTCGCCAATTTCGGACTCTTTCAGATCCTGCACTCGCCGATTTAAATCGATTTTGGCTGTTTTCAGTATGTTCTTTGATCTGCTACGGCCTATACCATATATATAGGTCAGCGCTATTTCCATTCGTTTGTTATTGGGTAAATCCACTCCTGCAATTCTAGCCATATACCTTACCTTTGTCGCTGTTTGTGACGCGCATTGGATTTACAAATCACCATCACACGTCCCTTTCTGCGAATTATCCTGCATTCAGAGCAAATTTTCTTTACTGAAACCTTGACTTTCATTTTTTAGTCCTCTTATTTTCCTTTCATTATTTCAAAAACATTCATTTCGCAATGCTCCGGCATTGTACAAATCACAGCGCCTTCTGCGTAAATGGCTACTGTATGCTCAAAATGAGCGCTCAATTTGCCATCTTTTGTTCGTATGGTCCATTTATCGCGGTCTGTATAAACATCATACGATCCCTGATTAATCATAGGTTCAATGGCCAAAACCATTCCGCTTTTCATCATAATGCCGTCTTTTTTTCTTCCATAATTTGGAACCTGCGGCTCTTCATGTATGGATTTTCCTACACCGTGACCTACCATGGAACGAACTACAGAAAAGCCATTCTTTTCCACATAATCCTGTATGGAAGCTCCAATAGCTCCCACCCTGTTTCCAGCCACAGCCGCCTTGATACCATGATAAAGGCTTTTCTGCGCAACCTCTATCAGGGACTTAACTTCCCTTGTGACCTCGCCTACTGGCCATGTCCAGGCTGTATCAGCATAATATTCTTGATACCGAACCCCTATATCAATTCCAATAATATCCCCGTTTTTAAGCACATCTGTATTTCGTGGAATACCATGCACGACTATATCATTGATCGATGTACATATCTGTCCAGGATAACCGTTAAATCCAAAAAAAGCAGCAGAGGCTCCACAACTTTCAATGTAGTCCTTAGCGTGTTTTTCCAGTTCCCCGGTTGAAACGCCTTCTTTAAGGTATTTCACCAGATACATATGGGCATCATATGCAATTTTTCCGGCCTGCCTGATTTTCTCAATCTCTTTGCCCGAATAAATCCTTACGGCCATTTAAATCCCAAGCGCCCTGACAATCCGGGAATTTACCTCCGGGGAGTTGCCTGTACCATCTACAAACTTCAACAGGTTTTTTTCTTTATAATAGCCAAGCAAACCTTCTATTTTCTTCTTGAACACTTCAAGTCTGTTTTTTATCACGAGCAGATTATCATCCGGTCTGTTTTCAATTTCCGCTCTCTTCAATAGACGCGTTATCAATTCTTTTTCAGGCACATCTATGAATACAACGCTATTTAATGACATATTGTTCTTTTTCAATATCTCATCAAGAGCAACGGCTTGTTCCCTTGTTCTTGGAAATCCATCAAGAATAAAACCCTTTTTGCAATCATCTAAAATGATCCGCTCCTCAATAATTTTTATTACAATCTCATCCGGAACAAGATTCCCTGCTGTCAAATATGCTTTTGCTTCCAGCCCAAGACTGGATTCGCCTTCAACCGCGCTCCGCAATATATCACCGGTAGAAATCTGAATTATACTCAGGCTGTCAACTAATGTTTTAGATTGGGTTCCTTTTCCCGCCCCCGGGGCACCCATTAAAATCAAAATCACAACATTACTCGCCTATCTGATCATCTTGGGTCTCTTCATAACCCTTTTACTCTTGTCCATAAATCCATCATAATGGCGCATTATAAGCTGAGATTCTATTTGTTTTAGAGTATCCAGAGCAACGCCTACAATAATCAAAAGTGACGTACCCCCAAATAAATGTGCCATGCTTTGATATTTTTGAAGATCCCACAGTTTTATGATTAAATCTGGAGCAATGGCAATAAATGCCAGAAAAATAGCGCCAGACAACGTAATGCGGTTCAAGATTCTTTCTATAAATTGCTCGGTATGGGTTCCGGGACGGATTCCAGGAACATAACCGCCGTTCTTTTTCAATGCTTCAGCAAGATCTTTTGGATTATATTGAATAGCCGTATAAAAATAAGCAAAGAATATTATTAATATTACATAAATTATTATGTATGTAATTGTTCCCGGGGCGAGGTATTTTTGAATTACTATGGAAAATTCCTGGTAATTGCCTTTTAAATATTGAGCCACCTGTGTAGGAAACAACATTAATGATGACGCAAAGATTATCGGCATTACATTGGCTGCATTTACTTTTATGGGCAGCGACTGGCTCGACCCTTGCATCATTCTTCTCCCAACAATTTTCTTACCATATTGAAGCGGAACTTTTCTTTGCCCTTCAGTAAGTAATATGCTCAATCCAATCATTATTATAAATACAGCAATTAATATTAACATCAATACCGGATTAACTTCATTATTTTTCCAGTCGCTTACAAAAGCTGACAAAGCCGGGGGCGCTCCGGAAATAATTCCAACAAAAATTAAAAGCGATGTTCCGTTTCCTATACCCTTTTCAGTTATCAACTCGCCCATCCACATCAAAACAATGGTTCCCGTGGTAGTAGCCAGAATCGTCAGTAAAATAAAACCAATTCCCCCGCCACTCGCAATCAACATACTGTTTGGGTTCCTCGCAAGAATTTCATTATGAAGGCTTTGAATGTATATGGTTATACCATAAGACTGGGCAGCGCATAAAAAAACTGTTCCATAGCGGGTATACTGGTTAATTTTTTTCCGCCCATATTCGCCTTCTTTTTGAAGACGCTGCAAACTGGGAACAACAACCATCATTAACTGCATAATAATGGAAGCAGAAATATACGGCATGATGCCCAGCGCAAATAACGATAACCTCTTAAAAGCGCCACCGGCAAACATGTCAATATAATCCGTTAACCCTTGACCGCCGCCCATAGTAGATTGCATGTATTCCGTTAATATAGAAAAATCGATTCCTGGAACAGTAATATGCGCTCCAATGCGAAAGACAACAAGCATGCTAACGGTAAAAAAAACTTTTTTTCTTAAATCTGGAATACTAAATATGGTAGCTAATATTTTTAACATTACTTGACCTGTTGTTTTTTAAACTTGCCTTTTCTTACGGCCAATACCTGTTCTCCAATTTTTGCACCGGCTTTGGAAAGTTGTTGTTTTGCCGCCGCGCTAAATAAAACTCCGCTAATGGAAAGCCCGTTAACGACCGACAAGTCGGTTGTTTCTTTGGCATTTTTGCGACCATTTAAAATTTTAACGCCGCCTTCTTTTGCTGAAACCACACCCCATCGAACCAGAGTGTCGAGGTTTAATTCGGTAATTTTTCCGTCTC
>JAOUFE010000214.1 GCA_029858425.1 Spirochaetia bacterium
CCGATAACGATATTCATTATGCCCGCGATCTTGTAAATAGCCTGGATGGACAAATGACTTTTATTCAGGCGCCCTCCGAAACGGCCCTGTTTTCCTGGCTTGTTGAAAATTATCCGAGAGAAAAAATTATTCCTGTATATTCGATTCAGCGGGGCGCCGAAAGCGGCTCTTTTGCAAGGCCGTTGGGCGACTCAATTGATAACCTGAAAAATCACCCCTGGATTATTCTCGATACCGGAGGAGTGGTCGGGCATTCAGGCGAAACTCTATACGGCGGTACTGGCCGGACATTCGACTGGAATCTCGTTCGAAACTTAAACCGGAAATTTTTTTTAGCGGGGGGTTTAAATGTCCATAATATTGCCGACGCCATTCGAATTACCGATGCTCAGGCTTTTGATGTCTCAAGCGGCATTGAAGCCAGCCCAGGCATAAAAGATCACAAAATGATGAAACGATTTATTCAGGAGATTCGCCAGGCAAACGATCAACAGGGGTCGATATGAGCGACGCTAATGCTGAATTAACGCCCATGATGCGCCAGTTTATGGCCATTAAGAAAGAATACAAAGAAGAAATTCTCTTTTTTCGCATGGGCGATTTTTACGAAATGTTCCATGATGACGCCATCTATGCATCCAGAATTCTCGGAATTGCCCTGACAAAACGCGGAGACGGAATTCCCATGTGCGGGGTACCACATCATGCGGTTGCAAACTATGTGCATCCGATTTTGGATGATGGCCGTAATATTGCCATCTGTGAACAAATGGAAACCCCTGAAGAAGCCCAGGGATCCATCGTGCGACGCGAGGTAGTTCGTGTTTTAACCCCCGGGACAATTTTCGAAGAAAACATGCTTGCACAGGGCGAAAACCGCCTGATTGCCGCTGCGGTTGCAGATGACTCCGGTTTTACATTTTATGCGATCGCCGATATTTCAACCGGCGATATCTGGCTTGAAAAAGAACCTGGCCCGGTTCGATTTTCTCTTCTGGGCGCGCGAGGTATTCGCGAAGTTGTCATGGATGATGATTTTCGAAATTCGGTTAAAAAAGAAAATCTTCCTTTGTACTTTCGACGTCTGCCCCCTGTCTCAAAAAAAGAAGAAATATTGAATAAATCCTTTGGCGTCGAGAATTCACAAGTACTGGAGTTATCTTTGACCGAAGCGAATGTTTTGTCGCTTCTGCTTTTTTACATTCACGAAGTCGTGCCAAGGCTTCACACAATCTGGAAAAAACCCCGCAAGGAATATCTTCGTAAAATCATGCATCTTGACGAAACTGCCCTGAAAACTCTCGAGATAATCTCAAGCCAGTCAGGAGACAAAGATACCTCGCTTTTGGCCGTTATCGACAAAACGATAACTTCTGCTGGACGTCGCCTGCTTGTTCAAATGCTTTTGAAACCTTCGACCGACGTCGCTGAAATTCAGCTCAGGCAAAATGCGATTCTTTTCGCGATGAAAAACAGGGATTTTGTCGAACAAATCAAAACGCGCCTGAGACAGGTATATGATATCGAACGTATAATTTCACTTTTACAAAATCATCCGCAGGTTCGCCATCTTGGAAACATTCTGGTCACGCTGGAGGCGACAAAACAAATATTAAATGATTTTAAAAAACAAAATGATCTTCCGGAAATATTTCGGCAATACTGGTTAGAAGAACAATTTCCTTTTGAGCTTTTTAATATGCTAAATGAAACTCTTTATATGGAAAATCTGCCGCCCTTGCTGGACGAACGCAGGTTTATCCAGCAAGGTTACAATGCAGAACTTGATGACTTGTTAAATCTGGGCGGGGATGCCGGCAATATCATTATCAGCTTTGAACAACGCGAAAAACAAAGACTTGATATCAACACGCTGAAGGTTCGCTACAACAAGGTTATCGGTTATTATATTGAAATTTCCAAAGGCCAGGTCGACAAAGCTCCTTCGGAATATTCGCGCAGGCAAACCCTTGTTAACGCCGAGCGATATACCTGTGAAGAGTTAAAGACGCTGGAAGATCGAATTCTCGGAGCCAGAGAACGTATCATTGATTTGCAACGATCGATTTTTGACGATCTTGTCGCCAGGACTCTCGCCTGTATCGACAGCTTGCGATACTGGGCCGATGTAATTGCGTTATGCGACGTAGTATTTTGTTTTGCGAAAACTGCATTGGAGAGAAATTATGTTTGTCCCGAAATATTCAGTGAGGGAGACCTCAGGGTTGTCAATTCCCGCCACCCGGTCGTTGAACATTTG
>JAOUFE010000108.1 GCA_029858425.1 Spirochaetia bacterium
ATATTTTATCTATTATGTCACATTTTTACGCAATAGATTTCGTCAAGGCAGTAGAATCCCAGAAAAATATCAGTACGAAAAATTGCATTAAAATATTCACCGAGAATCGCTGTTGGGTTTCATAATCCTTATTACAAAAAATTATTGACAAATTGTATCTTTTTTGTTACTATTCAACCAAGTGTATACGAAAGTATTGCAATGGAAGCAAGTCCTTTAGAAAAATTTTTAAGGAGAAAAGTGTTATGAAAAAAATGACAAAAATAATAACAATTTTTGTATTTACAGCAGTTTTTATGGCTGGTTGTAAAGATAAGTCAAAAAGTGCAGGGGCTGACGTACATGGTACGCTTACCTTTATTCGTGGTAGCGTTTTATTGAATCAAACCCCGGCAGTAATTGGCGCAAAAGTGAATATGAGCGACAGTATCGAGGTTAAAGATAAATCTACTGCTGTAGTTCAATTCTCGACAAACGCGATGATTACAATTGAAAGCAATTCCAATCTTGTAATCAAAAGCTTGTTACAGGGAAAAGACGGGGTTACTTCAATAGCTCTGGATCAAAGCCGAGGTTCAACCTTCAATAAAATTGTCCCAGGAAAAGCCAATTACTCAGTAAATACTCCAACTATTACAGCGGGTGTGCGGGGAACGGCCTTCAGAGTTAACTCAGGTAATCAAGGCACGCAAATTGAGCTGTATAATGGTAAAGTTGCGTTAACCAAAGACTCTGAGAACAAAGCGGGATCAAAAGAACCAGCTAAAGAATTAATTCTTGAAGCAGGTCAAAAGGTTACCGTAACAGAAACCGAAATCCAGGCTCCGGTCAAAATGAAAGAAGCGGAAATAAAGGATCTTGAGCGATTGAACAACATTGCCATGCTTCCGGAAAAAAAATTAGGTAAAATTGAAACGCTTAATTCAGTATCCGATGAAGAAGCAAAAGAAATTCAAAAAGATGCAAGCGCCCAGGTAGTCCCCGAAGAATCACAAAAAATATTGCAAAAAATGGAAGAAGCAGCTGAAGACGCTCCAGAAATAACGCTGGCTGACATTAAAAAACAATATGGTTCTTTAAGCAAAGTAACAACCAAAAATGGGAAAACTTTTGTTGGAGCCTTCAAACAAGTAGGTGGAAAGTTTGAAATTATTACTGTAACAGGAAAAGAGGTGGTATCTGCAACTGATATCGCCAAAGTTCAACAGTTAGAGTAATCGTTCTACCTCGCTTACGATTCAAGAAAGGGTATGGATGAAATGCCCTTTCTTGAATTTTTCAATTACAATTTACTAATGCTCCCAAACTCACGCAGGTAAAAACCGGCACCAATTTAGTTTTACTGTAAATTGGGATAAAAAACAGGGAATTCTGCCATCCTATATAAAAATTTCGGAGAAAGGCGAGTATTTTTTCAATTTACCTGCGTGAGTTTGGGAGCATTAATTTACTCACATCAAATTAGAAAAATTATAGGCAAAATGATTCCTTTTTTCACTTAGGATAAACAAGAAACAGCAAAAAATGGTTATATTTTTATCTGACAGTAAAAAAATCCAGATTTCTTGGTTCATATACATGCAAATACAGGAGATTCCATGAGTAAAATTGTTTATGTAAATAAAGATGACTGCACGAGTTGTGCGTTATGTACTGATGGATTGCCTAAATATTTTCGAATGGATGATGATGATCTTGCCGAGGCTCACAGCAATGGCCAAAATCCTGGTGATGCGGTTATTCCTGAAGAAGATAATGAATCCGTACAGGAAATGATTGACGATTGTCCTGGAGAATGTATACACTGGAAAGAATAATAAAATTAAAACATACCAACGAAGGAGATTCTAATGAGTAAAAAAGTTTTTGTAAACAAAGATGAGTGTACAAGTTGTGCATTATGCACCGACGAATTGCCCGCATACTTTAAAATGGATGATGACGACCTTGCTGAAACACATAACAATGGAGAAAATATAGGTTTGGCAGACGTTCCGGAAAAAGACAATGACAAGGTACAGGAATTAATTGATGACTGTCCTGCAGAATGTATACACTGGAAATAATATTCCTGTATTTAAAGAATATTAAAGTATTTAAATACTTGCGGAGAAAAAGAAATATATATTTTCCCCTGGGTATCCTTTTTCAATATTACAAGGGATTTGTCCTTCAGATGAGTCAAGCGTTGCTTTGTGTCTGTATCGCTAATCCCTTCATTTGCTTTCAGGTAGTCTACAAATTCAAGATAAGGCAATAAAAGTAACTCCTGATTTTTATCTTTCTGACCAGCAATTTTCCAAAATGCCATGAGAAGCTCCAACATCTTTATATCAGGACTCAGCGTAACCAGCTCTGCAATTTGATCATCGGCTCTTTTCAGGCGTTCACATAATTTGGTGATCATTTTCTTTGCAAAGGGAAGATTGCTCGACAACATAAAATCAAAAGAGCTTTTATCGATACGCAATATTAAGGATTTTGTGCTGGCAACGGCCGTTGCAGAACGGTTTTCCGTTGTAAAAAGAGACATCTCTCCAAAAAAATCTCCTGACTTCAAAACTGCCAGAATGTGCTGTGTATTTTTTTGAGATTTTTTTGAAATAGTTACTTCCCCGGACTGGATAATGAACATATCATCACCGGCATCCCCCTCACGGAAGATTACTGAATTCTCCGGATAATTCTGGCCAAATTTATCGATCAAATCGTTGGACATTTTTCTTACCCCGGTGGCCATCCCATGGCTCGCAAGGCCAAAATATGTATATGCAAATGAAAAACAGTTTGCCCTCCATCCCGCCCAGTATTGACGACTATCCTGTAACCTGATTTTTCCAGATTTTTTAATTTTACTATATCAATAACACCCAACATTAATTTACCCAGCACTTCCTCATCGGCAACATTATGAAGATTGTCATAATGTTTTTTTGGAATCAGCAAGAAGTGGACAGGCGCTTTTGGGTTTAAATCTTCAAAGCATATCCAATCTTCGGTTTCCTTAATAATATTGGCTTTGATGTCCTTTTCGGCGATTTTACAAAATGCACATTTCTCCATCTGGCAAATTCGTTATCCAGTTTATTGCAGCAAGTGATTTTTATGGCTTCTCTGAAGATGTTTGGCTTTTATATTTCCTGATTTTATTTTTTAAATTGCGCATATTTTTCAAAATTTGAATAATAAACAAGGTGAAAACTCCCCCAAACAACGCCGAATAAAAAATGATTACGGATAGCGTTGTGTTTACTTTAAATATAAATATATCCAAGGTAATACTGACTGTATTGGATAATAGTATAACGATATATACAAAGAATATCAGAATTAGCGTAGAAAATTGAACAGGCAACATTAAATTTGAGTCGTATTGGCCGAACCACACATAGGGCAAAACTGCATTTCCTCGGATTCTTCCTCGGATTCAAAGCTCATTTCCCATCGATAATCACAATCTTCACACGCATAGCTCATCACATGTTCTTCGACCTCCTCCTCTTCTTCATCTTCTTCTCCAGGAAATTCTTCTTCATCTTCTTCATTTTCTTTTTGCATTTTATATTCATACATATTATCTTCCATATTTTCTCCTTCTCAATAAAATCCAGACACCAAGAGCAACTTATATCGTCCAGCCAGTAATCCATATATAGCACAGTTTTGTGCCTGGGTAGAACTTCGATATTCACGTCCGTATTGCTCGTTTTTGGAAAGCGAAGCGCCCCAAAAACGCACTAGCTTAAATCATTCTGACTAAATTTCAAATATGTTGCGCTCCATTATTGTCTGCGAATATCCAAACTATTTATCATTGATTTTTATTTAAAGTATATGCAATTTATGAATTTTTGTACTATTTTTCACAAAATTTATCAGGAAAAACCGCCGATTTTGATATCAAAAATCCATTTTATTTCCCGGTTAGGCTATTTTTGCTGCAAATGATTTTCTCTAAAAACCAATGAGTTTATTCTCTTTTTTAACATTTTAAAGAAAATGATTTGCTCTTTTTTTTGCATTTTTAGCAATAAATCTGCTTTCTCATCAAAAGAGTTTTCGTTTTTCAATTTATTTCGCAGATATTTTATCAGATATTTTTTTCCGATACGATCCATGAATGGCAAATTGACAAAATTAATATTATTTTCGTTTGTTTTCCACTCCAAAATCTCTTTGAAAAACTCGCTTACCTTTTTTTTATTTATCCATAATAGAGTATTCTCAAAAACAGTTTCCTTAAACCGGCCTACAAATCTCTCTGATAAATTAACTCGAGGTATTTCCAGACTTTTTGCTCCGCAAATTAAAGCGCCATCGTATGTCGCGTTCATAACCCTTAATGCAAGCTGCGATATAGATTCCTCAAACCACTTTCTGTAAACTGAAAAAATATAATCTTCAGGCAGTAGTCTTCCCTGAATGGATTTGCTCCAGGAAATATGTCTTTTTTTTAATACTTTATTGTTGATATTTTCGAGGCTATCCAGCCGGTGAAGATTTTTTGACAACCACATGTCAGAGTGATGCGTACCGCTGCTGTGGATTTCCCGGTTTGTAAATGCCAAATCCTGACCAACGAGAGTAATCGTTTTGAAATTCATGGTGCGCAATAAATCAAACAAACTTGTTGCTACCGACCCCCCTGACTGCAGGTCGCCGCATGGATGGAGCAAGAAATTATCTTCAATAAAATCACAACCGGGGGTCACCGCTCGCCTGTTTTCTGAAAAATGCGCAGTCATGCCATAAATAATGGGTCCAGTCCAATCCCTTAAAACGGGCGGATTGCTGATCATATCTGCATACAATACCGGAAAGTGACCTTTTTTACCGTCAGGCAAACCCTGAAAATGTCTTTTTGTAAATATTTGGGAATCCAGAGTAAATATTAAATGAGGAACAATTCCAGCCCGATGCAACACGCGCCATGCTGAATCTACACAAGTAATAAAATATCGGTCCTTATTTTCTTTTAACCAGGACAACGAAGATCGCAAACTGGGGCCACTCGACACAAGCAGTGCATTTTCTCCTGAAGCACAATTGTATATTGCCGATACTGGCACGGCATTAAACAATCTGGAAAGATTTAAAATTCCGTTTAATATCCATCGGCCTTCAAACTCAATGCGCGTCAACAAATCAGATAATCTCGTTGAAAAGGCAGCTTTAAAAGCCATATCCATTGATTTGTAGTAGTCCTGTGCCAGATTGTAACTTTGGGCAAGAATCAGCACACGATATCCGAGCATATTTTCAACAGGATATCCTTCAATCACCTTCTCAAGCGTGTTATTTGCAGGGGTTATTACGGTTAATTTTTCATAAAGCTCCGGAATAATTTGTTTTAGAGACTCAAGAAGTTTTTCGTCTGCTTCAAATACAATTATATCGCCACCGTTTTCCTCTTGCTGATTTTTCAATATCTCTAAAAGCTTTATGGCGCCCGCTCCTGTGACCACAGCAACCAAACCTTTTTTTAGAATAAAATTTCCACAAATTCTGGCCGCTTCTTTTCCAGGATCTCTTGAACTTGTAAAAGCTATATATGGCTGATTTTTTAACTTTTCAACCCGGTAACGGATAAAATACTGCCCATCTTTGTGGTTTATCTCGTAATCTGCCAGCGATCCGGAGATATTCCATGTATTGTTATCCATATATGACAGACCTGTTTAAAGGACATTATCAGACAAGTATAATCTTCATATGGTATTTTAATATTTTATCTGCTGACGGTGGTTTATAACTAATTATGTTTATCAAAGAACTGGAAATTACCGGATTTAAATCGTTTGGCGAAAAAACCCATGTCGTATTTAATTCCAATATCACCGGAGTTGTGGGACCAAATGGATGCGGAAAATCCAACATTCTGGATGCACTTAAATGGGTTCTTGGGGAAAAGTCAGTCAAGTCCATGCGCGGCGACAAGATGGAAGATGTAATATTTTCCGGAACCGAGAATAAAAAACCTGCCGGCTTCGCCGAGGTAGACCTTATTCTTGATAACCGGAGCAAAATAATTAATCTCGATTATGATGAAATAAAAATCTCCAGAAAACTTTTCCGTGACGGACAAAGCATATTTTCCCTGAACGACAACAGAACATCGAGAAAAGAAATTGAGGGTTTGCTGATGGACACGGGTCTTGGCAAAGCAAGCTACTCTTTTATGCAGCAGGGACAAATGGACATGATTTTGTCCAGCAAGCCTGAAGATCGACGGCACATATTTGAAGAAGCAGCCGGAATATCCCGCTACAAAAGTCAAAAAGAGGAATCTCAAAAGAAACTTGAACAAACTGAATTCAATATTACCAGACTCAAGGATATTATTGCCGAACTGGAAAGAGAATTGAAAATCAAGAAATCCCAATCGGAAAAAACAAAAATATTTCAGGAACTCGATGAAAAAAGACAGATCCATGACCAGAAAATTTTATTATCAACCATAAATGAAATGGAAGAAAATCTGATCAAATTACAGGAAAAACTTGAAAAAAAAGTCCATGAACGGGAAAAAAGCCGACAAAAAATCCTCCAGCTTGAGGAACAAATCATCATCATAGACCAGGAAAAGCAAACTTTCATTGATGAAATGCATCAAAAAGACATCCATCATCAATTAAGCAACGAAAAAATTATTCAACTTGAGAAAAGCAATGCCCAAAATTCTCAAAGACGAAATGAAGTAAATCTGGAGCTAAATATAATAAAAAACCATATTGAAAATGTGAACAAACGTATCCAGGATTTTAAAGCGCAATTGGCCAATCAAAAACAACTTTACCTTGAATTAAATCATCAGCTGGGCGATACGGAAAAAACAATAAAAGAAATTACATCCAATACAAATAAACTGCTTGATAATATTAAATCTATTAATGAGATGCAAAAAAAACTTCAGCAGGAATCTGAATCCCAAAGAGAACATTTAAAAAAACTGCGAAGGGAACAGGAAGTTATCATTCAAAATCTTCTTGAATTCCTGAAACGGGAAAAAGAACAATGGTCTAAAACTCTGGATGAAATTGAATCACAAAAAAGGGATTTTAAACAGGAGCTCGCTAATTTTTCGACATTAATCAGTCAGTCGCTTGAAAAAATCGAAATTGACCCGAATGAATCCAGAAAATTACTTATCCAGTTAAATAAGGATTTAAAATCATCCGATTGGCTTTCAACAGTTGAAAAACTGAGCGATTTGGAAAAAAAATTCTGGAATCTGCTGTATGAAAAAGGGGGTATACATTCCCAAAAAGAAGATTTTGATGAACAAATTCAAAATACTGAAGACAGCCTCGAAAAAATAGAAAACAGGATTTCCGGACTCACTCTTGAACTGGAAAAGAATAAAGAAGAAATTTCGCGCCTTTCATCCAAACGCGATGCAATGCTTGGCGATATAAGAACATTTGAAGTCCAGAAAAACAATGTCAATGAAAAAGAAAGAAATATTTCCGATCAAATCAAAAATGAAGAAAACAGCCTTTTATATTTTTCAGAAAGATATGGAACTATCGAAAATGAACTGCTCCAATTAAATGAAAAAGAAAAAAATATTAACAGGGAAATTTCGACATTGAAAAACAGCTTGCTGGCCGAAGCGGCTAAAATTGAAAACTTTAAAAGTAACATTAAACGTCTTGATGAAAAAAAAGATAAAATATTTGATCAGGTAAAAAAGGAAAATAATGCCACTAAAGAACAATTTGACGGAGCAAATGAACTCGAAGTAAAAATTGGCACGTTAATTGGCATGAAAGGATCCATTCAACAGGATATATATAATAACTACAATGTAAATATTCAAGAACTTCGGGAAAAGTTCAAATCTGCCAAATTTGATGTTAAAATTGAAAAAGAAGCGCACAATGAAATATTAAGAAACATTCGGGAAATTGGCGCCGTTAATCCTTTGGCCATCGACGAACTAAATACAATACAAAGCTTATATGACCATAACAATGAGCAGTTGAACGACATCATCAATGCAAGAAAAGATATTCTGCTCGTTATTTCCCAGATTCAGGAAAAATCTGAAAAAATATTTATGGAATCCTTTATTAAAATAGGGGAAAATTTTAGAATCATCTTTCAGAAACTTTTTAAGGGTGGGGATGTCTCTCTCAAGCTTACCGATGAAACCAAACCTCTTGAAAGCGGCATAGAAATTCAGGCGCAACCACCAGGGAAAAGGGCAAGGTCGCTGCGATTGCTTTCCGGCGGAGAGAAGGCGCTTACTGCCATTGCATTGATGTTTGGAGTGTACATGGTAAAATCCTCTCCATTTTGCGTACTTGACGAAATTGACGCTCCGCTTGACGATCAAAATGTGGGAAGATTTTTAACGCTTTTGGATGATTTCAGGGAAAAAACACAATTTGTTTTAATAACCCACAACAAAAAAACCATGAGCAAGGCCGATACTCTATTTGGAATAACAATGGACGAACCTGGAATCAGCCGACTATTGAGCGTTGAGTTGAAAGCCGGCTAACTTCCTTCAGCATTGTGCGCACTTCCGGATAAATGCGCATGCTCCCGCAAATTAAATGACTCTTACTGTTGTCGGCAAAAATATGAACAAGATTCTTTTTGGAAATATGGTGGATGTGGGGATTATCCTGAACATCGTTCCAGGAATAGTATCCGGGTTCCTCTGTGGGAAACAAATAAATTTGCGCATTATTATTTTTTTGTAGCGCATCAATAAATTTATGCAAATCGCGCTCTTTCATGGTATTTATGAAAATATTCCAGCTTCCCTCCTGCCGGTTCAACCAGTCTGACAAGGCATTTATGGAAATCATATTATGAGCGCTGTCAAAAACAATCCCCGGATTGAGACTTAATGTTTCCAGCCTGCCCTTTACGTTTATATCAATATTATCCGCCGGTTTTTGAAAATAATCTTCCAGCATCCACCTTGCAAAGGCCAGATTTTTTTCCAGATAATTTCCCGATCGGGGCGGATTAAAAAATTGAACAGGAGAATTATTTTTTTTTGCTATTTGACCTATTACGCTCCGGGCATTTTTATTTTCAACGTATGCATAAACGGGAACGCCTGGTTTTATTATTCCTCCCTTTTCCATGGCAATCTCTTCAATTTTTTTTCCCAGTATGTTTTGATGATCGAGGTCAACAGGAGTAATCACGCAAAACTTTGGCAAAAGAACATTGGTCGAGTCCAGCCTTCCTCCAAGCCCGGTTTCAAAAACAGCCCACTGAACTTTTTTCAATTGGAAATGCAACATACTTATCGCTGTTAAAGAATCAAAAAAACTTATTTCCCTAACATGCTCTGCAATTTTTATGGAATTCCAG
>JAOUFE010000109.1 GCA_029858425.1 Spirochaetia bacterium
CGCTTATTTTCCATCCGCTTCCCGCGTTTAAAACCCCGGCCTGGATCTGATTCCTGGCGCCCACAATGGCCGCGCTGATACCGTCATGGTTCAATACCCATGCCACCGCAAAAGCGGCCAGGGATTGTTTGTATTTTTGGCAAAATGGTTTTATCTGCTCTATAAAATCCATGACGCGGGAAAACATCGGCTCTTTAAAAAAGGAATCGTGTTTTCGCCAGTCTCCCCCTGCGAGTGTCTGCAAATAATCTCTCGAAAATTTTCCTGTAAGCAAACCCGCCTGCATGGGGCTGTAGGCAATGATGCCGGTATTATTTTTTTTGCACCAGGGCATGATGTCTGTCTCAATGCCGCGCTTGACCATGCTGTAGGGCGGCTGCAATGAAGTAACATGGGCAATTTTTTCGCATCTTTTTAACAGCTTTAAATCAAAATTGCTCACGCCAATGTATTTTACTTTGCCGTCTTTTTTAAGACGATCCATCTCCTGCCAGCTTTCTTCAACCCGGGTTTTGGAGTCCGGCCAGTGGATTTGATAAATATCAATATAATCGGTTTTCAGTCGCTTCAGGCTGTTTTCGCATTCATTGCGGATGCTCTGGGGCGAAATATCAAAAGAAATTTTCTTTTCAGATTTCCAGGAAATACCACATTTTGTAGAAATGATTATTTTGTCCCTTTTGCCTTCCAGTACGCGCCCCAGTATTTCTTCGGCATGACCGAGTCCGTAAGCCGGAGCGGTGTCAATCCAGTTGATCCCGCAATCCAGCGCTTGTTGTATTGTCTTTTCAGATTCGCTGGAATCCTGCGGACCCCATCCAAATCTCCAGGGGCCTCCAATGGCCCATGTACCCAGCCCGATTTCCGTAATTTCGGGGCCATCCCCCAGTTTTCTTGTCGATAACATCATGATTTTTTTCCATAATCAAAATTCAGGGAACGGCGAACAGGCTCAAAACCGGCATTTGTAATAAAGTCGATACATTCTTTTTCAGATTTCAAACCGTAAGAGCGTAAAACATTTTCCTCAAATACGGGAGAATTAATATCGTCGGCGCCGCAGAGCAGGGCAAGTTCGCCCGTCTGCTTTCCCTTGACCAGAAGCGATACTTCAATGTGATCTATATTGTCCAGATAAAGTCGCGAAAGAGAAATCATTTTCAGGTACTCATGCACAGGAACATGCCGGACTTGAAATCGATTGGTTTGCTGTTGAAAAGTCCATGGCACAAAAGAAAGAATATTTCCTGTTTCATCCTGAAGTTTTCGTATTAAAGACAAATGTTCAATAATTTCCTCATCGCTTTCGGAAGAACCCCAGACAATATTTGTCGAGGCCTTTAAGCCCAGTCTCAGGGCGGTTTTCATAACGTCGTACCACTCATCAGGAGTGGTTTTTTTGACACTTAAAATATTCCTCATTCTCGTGCTTAAAATTTCCGCTCCCGCTCCCGGGAAACTATCCAGGCCAGCTTCGATCAGGTCGCTTAAAATTGCCTCGACCGGACGGTGTGTGCAGCGCGACAGAGAAAGTATTTCCACTGGCGAAAATGCCCTTATGTGAACATCCGGGAATTCTCTTTTTATAGAAGTCAGGGCATTTGTGTAGTATTCGAAAGGGATTTTCGGGTTCACCCCGCCCTGAAAAAATATCTGCTTGAAATCCAGGTCATACGCTTCCCTGACTTTTGCCAAAATTTCATCAATGGTAAGAGTACATCCCTTATCGGAATCCACAGGGTGCATAAATGAACAAAAGCTGCATTCAATGGCGCAAATATCAGTATAGTTTATAATGCGAAACATTGTATAGGAAACCCTGTTGCCGGGAATTTTTTGTTTTCTGCAACGATCTGCGGCTGCAGCAAGATCATAAAAAGGAGTATTCAGCCAGTGATAAAGAGCATCCGAATCGCTCATTCGGGATGATTGAAGATTATTTTGGGCGCTCTGCATCTGCATTTCGGAATTCATTGTCACTATAATACCCAAAGAAATGACTCTGTGCTACATAAATGGTTTTTTTTTTGATTAAATTTGCCGAAAATATAAAAAAGATATGGGCATGGCAAGGGCGAATGACGAGACGGTGGCGCAGACGCGCCTCTATTTTCTTTCCATGTCGTCGCTCATTAAAAAAAGAATCTTTTAGACAGATCAAAGTAAAACTATATGTGGGAATTATTTTTGCCATACCTGAAAAGTACATACAAAACTCTGAATATAGCGGCCATTTTGTTTTTGGTCACCAATCTAAATGCGCTCACAATAAGACTCAACCAGGTAGAAAGCATCCTGCCAGCCCAGATGGATATACCGGATGACTGGAAAAAAAATCTCGCTCCCAAAGAAAATGGAGTTATCCTGACTGTAAAAAATGGCAATGCCGAAATGGAGGTTCGAAATTTTGTATTGCCCGGCGTTGATATGGATTATCTGATTAATGCCCTCTCGGCGCGAATGTATGCAAAGTATTCATATATAAATATTTTGCTGGAAAAAAAGGAAGACCATGATAATTTGAAAAAAGAAACCCTGTACTGGGAAATGCGATATCAGGGAAAAACATTTTATGAAAAAACCGTTATTCAAAAATATGAAAATAATATTGTCATCTTGTCCTGTATCGCACCGGCCAATGAATATCAGGAAAACCGGGTGATATTTGAAAATGCGGTTTTATCGATAAGATTTACTCGCTTACCTGTTCCGGAAAATAACGATTCACAAAACAAAGACCAAGAAAGGGAAGGTGACACAAAAGATATAAATCCGGAAGACGAAAAAACTCCGGTTCAAACGCCCGACAAAACAGAAATCAATAAAGAAATCCGCGAAGATGTTCCAGAAAAGAAAAATTCTGCAAGTACAAAAAAGGATGCTGCAGCCAGTATAAATGATAGCGATAAAAAAGGATTAAACAGTCTTGACAATGATATAAATACTTTTGGCACAGAAACAAACCCGAATAAAAAAATCAATAAATCAGAAAAAACGAGGCAGGAAAAATGATTTTCCGGTTTAAGCAAATACTGCTCGCATGTGCAATTTATTGTGCTGTGTTTCCGGTATTGTCGGTAGAGAACAGCAATCTGGAAGATTCGACAACAAACGGGATAGAGAAAATTATTGAGGACTTGAAAACCATCTGGCCGGATGGAAAATGTGCAGAAAACATTTCCGGGGATAAACGCTATATTTTGACAAGCCTTGCCTGCAAAGCTGACTATAGCGCGCAAAACAGGGACGCATTTCTGGATTACATGGTAAAAATGAACTGGAAAATAAGAAAGGAACGTTACCAGATTGACAAAGATAATGCAAGTTATTTCTACAAATTTGAAACCCGGGAAAGCAAAAATATTTATGTTAAACTTTTCTTCAGGGATCCCCGGATCATCTGGCCATTGCATGAAAACAAGCGCCCGCAAATTTCTCTGGTAATCAATAATGTGGCCTCTGCAGGCCAGCTCGAGATTTGGGAAAAGATCAAACTTCCCTGGACGGTTTCTCTTTCGCTGGATTCGCAGGATATTAACGGTCTTTCAGAAAAATGCAGAAAATCAGGTTTTGATACATGGATATATTTGCCTGACGCCAGTTCCGGTGATGACTCCGGAAATGACAACGAAACCGCCAAGAAACTTCTTGAAAACCTGAACCGCATTGCGGGCTCGCCTGAAAAAAATCCAGAACAGATTTTTCATTATTCAGGATTAACCGTTGCCAGCTCTTTTACATATTTAAAAAAAGTGGACATCTTGAGGCAGATTTTTGCATCCATGCGGGGGGCAGGGTTGAAGATGGTTATGGCGCCCAACTCGCTTGAGGTCGCAGATACTGCGAAAATTCAAGAGATAAAATTTATAGCGGCATATTATTTGGGTTCAATGGCAGATCAAAATAATCTTGTATGGCATGAGGCCTATGAAAATGCAAAACAAACCGGACATTCGGTTATTATATTAAATGCCGCAGATGAAGCTGCCCGAAGTTTTCTTCTGGGCAAACTTCAGGCGAGTATGAACTATATAGAGTTTACCGATGTATCGCATTTATGGAAAAAGGAAAAATTAAACGGGCAGCAATAGCACCACAAGATTTTTGTGACTTTTTTGATCGTCCCCATAATAGTTTTGCGCCTCGATTCGAAGTTTCCAGAATTTGTTTATATCAATAGAAACACTTTCTTTATCCGGATAAACATTAAGTTTTCCCGAAATGAATACACGAATATCGGAATTCTGATAAGCTATTTTAACCATTTTTTGCAAACCGCCCAGCCTGCATCCGAAAGGGTTTTTTGTCTCTCCAATATAAATTTCGCGGTTTTCTTCAACCATTGTGGAAAATCTGGCGCGCGTTGAACAAAGCGGGATTTGCTCTTTTCGTCTCCGGCGAATCATAAATTCATAAAAAGCCCACAAAAGAGCCACAGCAATGATTGCGGCTCCGCCTTTCTTTTCAGGGTCATTTTTTATTTTTTCAATTACCGTCTTTGCATAAAAATCCATTTGCAAGGGAGTAAAAAAATCAACCGGTATGGATTTCAGTTTCCTGTCTCCGGACATAATCTCCAATGTAGCAGCGGTATATCGACCAGGGTTATATCGATAAGCTACTTCCAGTTTAAAAAAGTTTTCCACAATAGGAATTTCAGCGGGTTTTCCGTATATATTGGTTAGATAATAATAATGATCTATTTTTTTCCATTGAATGTTGTTGGTGAAAAACGCCGTGTCTTTGCCGGATTCACCGGGAATCAATATTCTGATTTTTGCCTTATCGATTGGAGTGGCGTTGCGAACAAGCAGGCTAAAATGTCGAATTTCTTTGCTGAAAAAAGGAAATAAAATGATTCGAGGAGGCAGGACAATGATTTCATTTTGATCCGAATCTTTTTGAGTAATTGAATTTCGAGGCTGTTTGTTGCTATTTACCGCTCCAAACAGGTAGTTATAAGTCAGCATAAAAAAAACTGACAATGCGATTTGCCGTTTTAAGAGCTTAATCATAGCGCGTTGTGCAGTATTTCATCATAGCGTCAAATCAAAAGATTGGTTCAAAAAAATGAAGAGAAAAAAATATGACAGCTTGGGCGCGAAATCGAAATCCAGCCCAGACTTCCCAAAATGATCCCGGACAGATTGGAAAATATTTTAAAAAAATATGCGGTTTCAGAATCTCTGTGCATCCTGAAACCGCATGTGATGGGAAGTCTAATCGTGTTAAAAAGTAAACGAAGCTCCCAGCGTACCCACCAGAATAAATGGAGCGTATTTGGGATCAAATCCAAAAGTTCTCCAGCATCCATCTATCATGGCATGCACTTCAAATTTATCGTTAATAGCAACGCTTACCGGAAGCATGACATCAACGTGCCCTTTATTCAGAGCCGAATCAGCATTGTAATACCAGTATCCGAAAAGTATTTTAGGGGTAAATTTTAAAATACCGGCAGCAAATTCATGCGAAATGGAAATATTGGCGTATTCGGTTGCCAGCGCACTGGCAGGCGCCATAGCAGCTGCAATGGTTATCGAAGGGTTAAGCAACTCAAATGGAGCCGTATATCCAAAAACCATTTCTGCATAACTTGGAGTCAGTCCTGCGCTTCCGGTGGTTGGGAAAACATAACCGATCAGCGAACCTGCAAAAGTTCCACTATTGTCTTTAACTGTATAGGTGCCCGTAAAATCGACTTCATCGTAGGATTTTAATTCGCCCTGTTGAACATCCCTGTAAAGCAGGGATCTTGCGCCCCATATGTTAAATGCCCATTCGCTGCCCGCGTTTATCGTTACTGATGGAAATATTCCCGGAGCAAAGGGAAACAGGCTTGTCTGATCTTTTAGCGCCGGAGCATATGTATCATTCATACGCCACAGGTATGTGGTTCCAAAATCCAACGCTAAATTGTAGCTCAGCTTTTTTCCGGCATCCCCGGCTGGTTGCTCCTCAGAGGAAAGGTTTCCCCATGCAAATGTTGAGGCAAAAAGTATCAACAAAATTTTTTTCTTCATTTTATTCTCCTGATTTTTTTAGAATCCGGGTATGATTTTCAGATTTCTACCCAGACTTCGTTTAAAGTCATTGTGCAATTTTGATACCACTGTGCAATTGGTTTTACTGCGTGTAAATTGATTAAGTATTAAACATAGTGTTTGAGCCTTGGCAGGAACTCAATAATCAACCCCATCGTGTTTGGAATCATTAAACAAAGTTTTGAAAAAAGTGTTGGACTGTGTATTATGTCGCATAATTATCGAAAATCTATGTTATGTATCGCAGGTGGATCCAATACGCAATATTTTTCTTTTTTATGTTTAAGATTTCCAGCTTGTTAACAGGAATTTTGTGATTTCTCGAAAAAAAGATATTTCAAAGTTGTTATTTCAGAAATTTCTGTTTCTACAATATCCTTTGCAGAAACAGAAGCAATGGGTATTTCTTTTTTTGCTTTTTTTTATTATTTTAGTCATTGTCCCAAACTGGATTATATTAAAATCTACCGAAACGGAGATTCTAAAAAATATAGTGGAAATTAAAAAATCGGAAACGGGAATTATTCTTGGAGCAGCTGTCTATGGAAATAAATATGCTTCGCCCATTGTTCTGGATCGAATCATCACGGCTGCAAATCTGTATAAAGCCGGTAAGGTTCGAAATTTGCTCATTTCGGGAGATCACCGCCAAAAATATTACAATGAGGTGCGTGTAATTAAAAATCTTTTGCTGGCTCGCAATATACCTGAAAAAGATATTATGCTGGATCATTCAGGTTTTTCTACCTATGAAAGTATATTCAGGGCAAAAAATGTCTTTGGCGTAAAAGATGCTGTTATTATCACTCAATCTTTTCATTTGCCGAGAGCTGTTTTTCTGGCGCAAAGGCAGGGAATGGATGCACAGGGCTTTTGCGCGGATCGCCGGGTGTACAGAAATAATCTTTGGTATATTTTTCGGGAATACCTGGCAAGAGTGAAAGATTTTTTCTATGTCGATGTATTTCGCCATATCGAATTGTGATTCAGTCAGAATGTAGTGAAATGCGCAGTTTTGGGGTTGTCTAAAAAGTCGTGTCTCCGTGGTGATATTTTTTTATTTGCTAAATTCAAAATATATGTGTATTGTGAAGTGAATATTATGATAGATACTGACGATATGAGCGCCATTGAAAAATCCATTAAAACCATACTGACATCGATCCAGGAAGATCCTGAAAGAGAAGGGCTGCTGGACACACCCAAAAGAGTTGCGCAATCCTATCAGTTCCTGACTTCCGGGTATGATACAAATCTTGAAGAAATTGTCAATGGGGCCATTTTCCAGGAAGGCAACAAAGGAATGGTTATTGTGCAGGACATTGAACTCTACAGTTTGTGTGAACATCATATGCTTCCATTTTTTGGCAAAGCCTGCGTGGCATATATTCCCGATAAAAAGATTATTGGTCTGAGCAAGATTCCCCGCATAATAGATATGTATGCTCGCCGCCTCCAGGTTCAGGAGCGGCTAACCGATCAAATCAGTCAGGCGTTATGGCAAATCCTCAATCCAAAGGGAGTCGCCGTTGTTATTCAGGCAAAACATCTTTGCATGATGATGCGGGGAGTAGAAAAACAAAACTCGTTTATGACGACATCCAGCGTCCTTGGAGAATTTCACGATTCGCAGCCAACCCGCATGGAGTTTTTGGAGTTGATCCAGAAAAAAAATCAATAATTCTTAGAGCCCCTGCTGTTCTTTTAGATATTCTATGAATGGATCCATGGATCTGTCAATAATTTCAAAGACCTGAAGGAAACTGTTGGATCCACCGCCATATGGATCAGGGACATTTCCATTCTGATCCAGAGAATCAAAACGGCGCAGCTTAAACAATTTTGATGCTGGAATTCCAAATTCCCGAATTAGCGACTCATAATTGCTGCCATCCATTGCAATAAAATAGTCAAATTCATGTTTATCTCCTTCGACTACAGGGCGGGATCGCTGGTTCTCGATATGAATATTTTTTTTTCGCGCAATCTCGATAGACCCGGAATCCGGTTTTTCTCCCCGATGCCAGCCGCTAATCCCGGCTGAATCGGCAAAGAAATAGCTGCCCAGATTGGCTCTGTTGATTTTATCCTCAAAGATTCCCTGGGCAAGAGGAGACCGGCATATGTTACCCAGACAGACAAAAAGTATTTTCACCATCAAAGCGTTTTAATGTATTTTTTTAGCCTTGATTTATCTTCATCGTATATATCGCTGAATTCCACTCCGGCCAGATAGGTTTTTCCTTTTTTTTCAATGCGGACGATTATTCCTTCCAGTTCTATGGGTTTTCCTTCTCCGACATCCAGTAAAATAAAAATTTTGCTGTATGGTTCTACCGGGCCTTCCAGATCACAGAGCATTCCCGTTGCGCTAAGATTGATACCTGTTGCTTTAATAAATTTTTCACGCGTATACGATACATCCACAAACTGGCTTATGGGGAACCTTGGGGCAACTCTTTTTTCTGAACTCATTAATGTCTCCTTATTTTTCTTCAATTTCTTCTTCAATGCGCACCCAGGTTTGAGTTCTTCCAATCAAGGAAATTCCAACGAACCCCCGAACCTGAATTTTTTTTCCCGACTCATCCAGCGTCATATTGCAGCCATAAATGGTTCCTGTTTTAGGGTCAAGTATTTTGCCTGAATTCCAGACATGCTCGTTTTTTTTGTTTTCTTGTGCAAATCCCCATAATATTTGCATTCCAACCAGAGGAGCGTTTTTTTTATCGCCTTCACATTTGTCGCAGACAGGGTTTTGATCTTCGTCTGGATTTCTGAAAACTTTTTCAATTTGCCCTGTTAAATTCCCGTTTTCGTCAAGGGAAATGACCACGATGGACTTTTCTTTTCCTGTCTTATCGTCGATTGTTTTCCATTTTCCTGTGAAAGATATATCTTGAGCTGAAAGGATCGGGACAAAGATTAAGGTAAATAAAATAGATATTAAAAAAGATTTATTTATCATTCTCGCAGTTCATGGTTTGGATACAAAAAGTCAAATATTTTTTATCCGTAATATTCTTGTCTTTCTGTAAAGAATTTAAATCATGCAATATGTATGTAAAATTCTGGGGTGTTCGCGGGTCAGTACCAACAGCCATTGTGCACCATGAAGTAAAAAAGAAACTGGAAAAAGCCCTGACGTATGCCTCTCCTTCCGACCTGCTGAGCCCTGAGAAAGTAGAAGAGTTTATCGAATCTTTGCCGTTATCGGTTAAAGGAACATTTGGAGGAAACACGACATGCTTGGAGCTAAGA
>JAOUFE010000110.1 GCA_029858425.1 Spirochaetia bacterium
AACCGCTGCCATGAAAAAAGAAAAAGAAATGTTAATTTCAATAAAAAATGCGCTGATCGAAGGCGAAAAGGTATTAAGATTCAATGATATTGAAAGTCCCCGTCTTGAATCGGAATTGCTTCTGGCCTTTATCCTTGGTATACCACGATTTCATCTTGTACTTAACAACTCTGAATGTATATCTCAAATTCAAATGTCCAGATTTATGGATTTGATTGTTAAAAAAACATTTAGGATACCCACGGCATATTTAATGGGTTTTCAGGAATTCTATGGAAGAAAATTTCAGGTCAGTCCGGCAGTATTAATTCCGCGTCCTGAAACAGAGGAATTGGTTGAGTGGATATTGAAAGAAAAAAAGAGTTGCAAAAATGTTTTGGATTTATGCTGCGGCTCCGGTTGCATTGGAATTACCCTGTCGCTTGAAACAAAAGTAGATAATTTATTTATGAGCGATATCTCCTCTTCTGCGCTTGAAGTCGCCAAAATAAATGAAAAAATATTGGGCAATAATACAACCGTTCAATTTATTCAGGGAAATTTGTTTGAAAATATTACCGTCAACAGTTTTGACCTGATTGTATCGAATCCGCCGTATGTGTTGGAACATGAATACGCCCTTCTCGATAAAGAAGTAAAGAATTTTGAACCAGGCCTGGCGCTTCTTGTTGAAAATCCGGAACAGTTTAACTGGCGCCTTGTCAGCGGGGCATGGGAGCATCTTCAAAATGAAGGAACATTTTTTATGGAAACAAACCCGGTTTTTCTGGAATCGCTATCAGGAATGTTAAAAAATTCAGGATTCGACGAAATACTTGTCCAGCAGGATTTATCCCAAAAAAACAGATTTATACGGGCAGTAAAACGCCGTCAGTAATATACTTATTTTTTGATGTATTTATCTACTATCGATATCAGGTTTTCTTTTGTATAGGGTTTGGCCAGAAACTCATTCATTCCGCAAAGGATAGATTTTTCCCTGTCTTCTAAAAATGCATTTGCCGAAACCGCCACAATGGGCAAAGTCTTTGAAATATTTTTTCTTATTTCCCCGGATGCATTAAATCCATTCATCTCAGGCATTTGAAGATCCATAAAAACAAGATCAAAATAATCTGGATCTTCTGAAAGCAACTTTATAGATTCAAGGCCGTTATTTGCAATAAATACGCAGCACTGGATACTCTCCAGAATTGTTTTTAACAAAAACTGGTTAATTTCGTTATCTTCAACGATTAATATATTTCCCCTGCAATCTTGCTTTGTGCCGGTTTTGTCGTTAATTTCAAAAAGCGGTAGAGTATTTTTTTCAGATGGTTGTATGTCAGATATTGCAGAATCTTGCCTGGAATGTTCAATATAACTAAACATCCTCAAAATAGATTTTTCAGTAACCGGTTTATACAATAAATAAATAATCCCCATCTCATACAGAGAATATGTATCCAGGGTTTCATCATCGTCTACGATTGTCACAATTCTTGTAAAATTCGTCACTTTGGGATTATCCGAAAAATTTGTGAGCATCAAGGCAAGCTGTTCTACCTGTCCGGGCATTTCTACAAGAATCAAGTCGGTATTCGCTGAAATTTCATCAGAGGCGCGAATAATTTCTTCAGGAGGTCTAACGGTAAGAGAAATATGGAAACTTTCTAAAATTCTTTGTACAGTATCAAGAGTCTGGCTAATTGATATATAGGCAAAGACGTGGAAGTTTTTTTCCTTTAAATTATCTATAAATAATTTTTCCTGCTCCAGATTTACCCCGCATTTTACTGTAAACCAAAACTCTGATCCAGGGCCGCCGGCATTAAAACTATAATACCTTAAAGGGCTTATCACGCCCATTTCGCCTCCCATTTTTGCCGTAAGTTCTCTGGAAATAGTGGTACCAAGACCTGTTCCGCCATATTTTCTTGTTGTGGAGCTGTCTTCCTGGGTAAAACTTTCAAAAATCAATTTTTGTTTGCTTACGGGAATACCGATACCTGAATCGGCAACCGTAAACTTGATAACAATACTTTCGCTATCGATGGAATAATTACAAGCCTCAACGTGAATAATTATATAGCCTGTTTCTGTAAACTTTAAAGAATTGCCAATCAGATTAATTAAAATTTGTCTGATTCTCTGTTGATCCCCAATGAGGTGATCCGGAATTTCAGGGTCAATGTGCATAGACATATTAAGATTTTTTTCTTTTGCCTGAAACATAAAAATATGCAGCATGGAGAACAAAACGCAGCGTAGTTGAAAATCAGCATTTTCAATAACCAGTTTTCCGGCCTCGATTTTGGAAAAATCCAGAATTTCATTAATAATATTTAAAAGATTCTCGCCAGAAGATTGAATCAGGCTGAGATATTTTTTCTGGGTCTGAGTCAGACCGGTAGATAAAGTCAATTCGGCCATTCCAAGTACAGCGTTCAGGGGGGTTCTGATTTCATGGCTCATATTTGCCAAAAAGACACTTTTTGCCTGATTGGCCCGCTCGGCTTCTTCCTTGGCTTCTCGAAGCTCGCTGGTAATGCGCTTTTGTTCTGTGATTTCGGTTCGAATGGATACATATTGATAAATTTGATTGTGCTCATCCAAAAATGGTACAATGGTTGTAAAAACCCAGTAATAATTCCCGTTTTTTGCTTTATTTTCAAGTTCGCCCTGCCACACTTTTCCGTTGGCAATGCTGTCCCAAATCCTTTTGTGATAGCCGCGCGGATAATGATCCGACCGGTTGATGCGATGATTTTCACCAATTAATTCCCGCCGGCTAAAACCGGACACCTCGACAAAACGCTCGTTCACATAGGTGATATTTCCCAGAGGATCGGTTATAGAGACAATGGCATGCTCATCAAGAGCGTCGCGCATATCCCGAAGTTCTTTAAGAGTGGACTTGAGACGATTTTCTATTTTTTTACGCTCGGTGATATTCATGATGATTTCAAGTAACTCTATAATTTCGCCGCGATCATCCAGAAATGGATAAAGGTAAATCTCCACATATTTCTCTGCGCTGTTCTCAAAATGATGCGACTCTTCAATTGTTAACGGAAGTTTCGTCTTCAAGACGAGTTCGAGACCTCTTTGATATTCGGTAGTTCTGTCGATCTCCTCATGATGTCCAAATCCGTAGGGAATGCTCACCGGATTGTAATCTTCGAGGGCAAGTTTGTTGGCTTTTTGAATAGACATTGTTTTTAAGTCGCGTACAAAAATAGCATGGGGAAGGGCATCCAGAATTTTCTGAAGATAATTTCTATGATGACTGATTTCTTCATACATTTCTCTTTTGCCAGTAATATCCCGAATAAAGCAAATCTGAAAATTTTCACCTTGTTCCTTGTAAGTTTTTCCAATAATTTCAATAGGTACTTTGTCTCCATTCTTCCGGTATCCATAGGTCTCAACGCTGAATTCCTTCAGGGTTGAAATCAATTTGTTTTGGTTAACAAGAACATCTTTTAAAAGGATATCATAAAAATCAGCGTCTTTTATTTCATTCAGACTGTATTGGAAAATGGTTGTAAATGTTTCATTGATGTCATGGATTTTCCCATTTTGATGGATTAAAATGGCATAAAATTCATTGTCAAATAAAGTATCTATACGATTTTGCTTGATTGCAAGCAATCTTACCGACTCCCGTACATGCTCTATATCCCATTGCCGGAGTTTCGTAAAGGCGTAAGTGAGGGCATGTACAATAGTCAAGAGCAGAAGAACAAAAAATATATGCTGATAAAACAATTGATTTGTAAACCGGGGCAGAGCGGCAATAATTGAAAAATGAATCAACAATATGACCAATGAGAATTGAATGGGCAAAAGAAGATTGCTAAGAAAAAAAATGGCCGCCTGCCAGTACAATATTTGAATAATCACTTCGGCATAGGGTTGTTTTAATAAAATCCAGATGTAGGGTAAAAGTGAAATGATTAATGTGGAAATAAATATTAGCCAGTTTTGGGGTCGATTCTTTTTAGAGTCAATGCTGTAGGAAACAAAGGAATTTAAAAATCCCCAGAGTTTATTACTAACGTCAGAATACTCTATCGGAGCACCATTTTTCATAATAAAATTCCATTCTAAACCGGAAGCTCATGTAAATATAGAATCAGCCAGATACACTCCCCATAAAATTATAGCCGCTTCTTTATATTCGCGGCGTCAAGAACTATTCATGGAGTTTTTGTGGCCTTTGCACATTTAATTATGCACTTTACAAAATGTTTTGCTATTAAAAGCCTATCACAGGAATACCAAGCTGAATTCATGGATGAAATAGTTACCATTATATTAATTGCCGGAATATTGGGCATTGTTGGTTTATTTGTTTTTTATGTTTTTCGGATGTATTTCATTCCCAAAAAAGTAGATGAACTGGCAAAAATGATAGAAAGCGGCCAGGTTGTTTTGGCCATGAAAAAACTGCTCCATCTTGTGGAAGAAGACGACCATAACCCGTATCTGCATTTTTTGCTTGGCGAAGCATATTTAAAAACCGGGCAGCAGTCTGAGGCGCTGATGGAGTACAGACAGTCGATTCGATACGTGACAAAAGATTCCAAAGTCAAAGAAGAAACTATCCGTTCCAGAATGGCCAAACTTTATCTTGAGGCGCGAAACTACAATGAAGCCAAGAAGGAGTTTTTGATCCTCACGAAACTTGCGCCCAACGTTGCCGAAAACTTTTATGAAGTAGGTCTGCTTTTTGAAAATGCCGGATTAACCGACAAAGCTCTTCCCTATTATAATCAGGCGACTAAAATCAAACCAACGCACAGCGATGCGCAATATCATTCCGGGGTTATCCATTATAATTTAAAAAATATACGCGATGCCAAAGAAGCGCTAACCGAAGCGGTTCGGATAAATTCAAAAAATTATGGAGCCCATTATTATCTTGGCCAGTGCCATCGCTCCCAAAACGAAACCGACGCTGCGTTGCGCGAGTTTGAGGCGGCAACCAGGGATGATCAATGGAGAGGTCGCGCATTGCTTGGCAAGGGCAGTTGTTTTTTTGATAAAGAGCAATATCGCAAGGCCATTGCGGAATTTGAGCAGGCATTGAACTTTGCCGGGGGTTCAAATGATTTAAAAATGAATATATATTATTTTATGGCAGCTTCCGGAGAACGGCTTCGCGATTTTAATGTGGCCATATCCAACTGGGAAAAAATCATGGAAATAAATCCAGGTTATCGCGATGTTAAAGACAAGCTGGCTACTTATGAGGAATTTAGAACTCACGATTCCATAAAAGACTTTATGATTGCATCTCCTGGAAGGTTCGAAAAAATTTGCCGGGATCTTGTTGAAAAAGAAAATTATACCGTTACAGATCTTGAGGTAAAATCAGATTCAATGGTAGTAATCGTTGCAACAGACGGATCAGATGCCTCGGCGGCGCGTCGCGTCGCAAAACGTCCAACTACAATATTTTTTATATACCGCACAACAGATGAAATTCCGGAAAAAGATCTCAGGCTGATGCACGAAAGTATGCGAAGCAGGGGAATTACCAAGGGTGTCTGCATGACCACAAGCGACTTTACGGCGCAGGCTGAATTATTTTCTCAATCACGCCCCATAGAATTACGCGATAAAAAGGATTTTATCAACAGACTTCGCGGAGTTGTTTAATGGATCACTTTTTGCTTCCTCCATCCCTTTCCGGATTCAGTTTCAGAGAAAGAAACAAACTCAGGGAGCTAAACTGGAAAAATGGTAAAATTGCGGATATTGAGAATGGCGACTATTCTTTTATTTTAGTATCGGGGCAATTGTACGACGAACAAAAGGTATTCCATGATCCGGCGCGGGAAATCCTCGGAATAAAACCTTTTTTTAAAAACATAAAAAAAAAATATTATTCAGAAACGATACACAATATTTATTATATTGAGACGCGCGAATTGGCGCGTTTTTTTCTTGAGACTCCCAAGGCAATGCAGTCTTACATTTTGTATGAGACAAATGCCGGAGCAAACACAGGAATTGAAACTCTGGAACCATGGAAAAAATTTCCCCGGGTCTGGACAATTGTCTCGCTGCAGTCGGGTTGGCAGGGAATCCATTTTGCATTTACGGCGGCAGCATATCTGGCCAATACAAAAAATGAAAGAACGGTCTATCTGGAAATGAACACATCCGGGTTGAGCATATTCTCATTTATTGAAGCTGAGCCAGTTCCTCCGCCGATGATGCATGTGCAGGAAAATGAAAATAGCGATCCTGACGCAATGCTTTATGACCGCACGCTTTTATATGAAAATGTAGATATCATAAATGTGCAACACCTTTCTCAATGGAAAATAAATCCGGATCAATGGGTAACATTTTATAATAATTTGTCCCAACGGTATGACAATATAATACTGCATTGCGGGGAGGATCTGGAAGAGTTTTTTCATGAATACTCAGATGGTCTTTTTATTTTTAGAAAATATCATACCATGGATTACCCTGGTCTTCACCCTGGAGAAAATAATGAGCTGTGGCCTCCCACGATGCAAATATTCACGACTTCCCTGCCGCAAAAAAATGACAATGAAATTAAATATCCATTGTTTTATAAAAATGTGATAAATCTGGAGGAAATTCCCTTTTATAATAATATTGACGAGTCCTACTGGCAATGGTTTGAAAACTATCCCGGTAAACTTTTCAATCAACGCCGGGCGATAATTCTGGGAGATTGTTTTCCTTCTATGCTGGATGCAGGCAATTATCTAAAACAGATATTCAAAGAAGGAGAAGATATCAAAAGTTTTCTGTCCAATAATTTTGTAATTGCAGAGGGCGCAACGGCTCTGATGATTTCTCTGCTTGTGATTGCCAGATATAATCCACCCAATGTAAAAAAGATATTCAAGAAAATAACACCTGTGTACCCCAGAAGCGGGTTTTATTCTTACAGGTCTTTTGTAGAACTGTTAGAGAAGTATTTTAAGGAGATCAGCCAGGATTTCTTGCATTTGAACTTTTCAACATTTTCGGGCAATGAAGTTGCCTTGCAATGGTTTACTCACGGGGTTCTGCCTGAAAGCCTTGCGGCATCCATATTTCCTCCGTTGTGTCTGGAGCCAACCGGTCAAAAAAAGGTTATTCGCGATTTTTATGCCTCTAACAAATCAAAATGGCATGAGCATATTGCGCTGGCTTTTCGCTATGGTTTTCAAAATGTAGAATTTTTCGAGTTTATTTTACCGGAAAATATAGCGCCCACAGTTTTTGCTGAAAAAGTTTTACTTTCTTACAGTCAAGCGGCAAATCATGTAAACCTTACCGGTCAGCTTACAAAACACTTTACGGTCTTCCAGAAATAATCTATTTGTGATCGCAGTCAGGCGGACTTTACCGAGCCTGGGTTGGACGTAAAATTTCCCGCAAATGGGTTATGTTCAGTTCATGCCGATGTCCTATCGTTCTGAAAATCGATCGCTGTAAAAATTGAGTATATATAAAATTTATGCAAATTGCTTAATTTGTAAGCAATGCCTGTAAACCATATACTTTCCAATTTGGCATCATCTTTGCTCCTGAATACTCAAGGAGAAATAACATGAATACAATAATGAAAACTACCGTAGATAGCCAATACGAAGTCCGGCTGATGAAACAAAAAAAGGGATACCTCCTTTTGTTTAAAACAAATGAAAACAGGATTGGTATTTTATATAAAATTTCCGCCGCTCTTTATGTTCAAAACTGGAATATAATAGAAATGAGCGCAACTACAAGCGACGATGGAATTATTGAAGATACTTTTCTGGTAGAGCCGATGGAAAAAAGATTGGCATATATTATGGAATATACCCTGCTTCGCAGTATTCATACGCTTCTAAAAGGAAACTCCACCGTAATGGGTTATATTTCCCGGTATCCTGGGAAATTGAGAGGACTTGATCTCAGCAAAAAACAATTTCGAAAACTGGAAGTAAACGTTAGAACGGGAAATCAATTTGAGTTAATGATTGAAACAGACGACAGACCTGGTCTAATTTTCGAGATTACCCAAATTCTCTACAGGTTGTATTTTGACATTCTCAAAATGGAATCTCAAACCATGGGAAACAAGGCTGTTGATAAAATTCTGGTTGCAAGAGAAGCTGGAAAAGAAAGTAAATATGACAGCCAGATCCTCGCGGAGGCTCTTGATAAAATTGTGGATTAAAGCGCATGTAATCCACAGGAAAACCGTTAAAATTCCGGGTTCAGTCGCAACCCGAAAATAGAGTCGGGACGGCGCAGGCTGGTGACGCGCCGTTCTGCCCATGTCGCTCCATCAAGAATATTTCTGGATCGTGAAAAAAAGTCTACCGTATATCCAGTACGCGAAAAGTGTCCGCAGATTAAATTTATCAAATTAAATTTTTGAACATGCTTTACTTAAGGGGGTTCATATGAACAGAAAATATTTTAATGCGGGGGTTATGGTTGTAATGTGCATGGCATTGCTTCAATTTTGCACTACAACGCCAGCTCCTTCTTCAAGTACTTCTTCAGGGGGGAGTACCAATACGGCTTGCTCAAACACTCCAAACTATGATGCTACGCTTACTGCTTCATCGTCGACCAGCGTTAGTCATAATGCCGGTAAAGATTGTATGAGTTGCCATAACGGCAGCAAAGCTAAAACAACATGGGCTGCAGCAGGAACCATGGCGGCATCTATTAATGGAACAACATGGGCTTCAGCCGGCAGCACAATTACCAATGTAAGCTCCACAAATTATACATTAACTGTGGATACATGCGGGAACTTTTATGCTACAAACGCTTTTATTGGTACTTTAAGAACCGGAGCCGGAACGCCAACCGCTCCCGGAGGGACAATGAAGGCCACCTCATTTAATAATGATACAGATGGTAGCTGTAATCGATCGGGTTGCCATGACAATACCGGCAGATCCTACGTGTATTGATTGACTTACGCCGCCACACAGGATTGAGCTTGGGCATGAACGCGCATTTTACTGCATTCTGACGTGAATATCGAAGTTCCTGCCCAAACTCGATTGCCATGAATTTTGAAGCGTTGCAGAAAAAAGTTCTGTTAATTTTGTAAACGCTTTTTCTGTCTGCAGTTGATGGTAAACCGGTCTGTCAGACATGGTTCAACCTTCACCGGCAAGGCGCTGCGCCAAATCGCGCGTTGCCTGTCGAATTCCCATGATGTCTGTTAAATGAATCACTCCGGGGCGTGGTTGCCCGTCTTTTGCCCGGTAAAGAAAGCCTGTTGATATTCCATCGCTTGTTTGTATTTTAATTTC
>JAOUFE010000215.1 GCA_029858425.1 Spirochaetia bacterium
ATATTTGCTGACGAAAAGGTAAATCCCGCCATAAGCGCAAATCTTGGAGCCTTGGTGGGAAAAACTCTCTGGCTGGAACAACTAAAAGCTATCGGATTAACCATTGCCCTTTCTGTGGTCGGCAGTATCGTCATTGCCTACGCAGTAAAAATGGTTCTTGGTTTGAGAACATCGGAGCTTGTAGAAGAACAGGGATTGGACATTCACGATCATGGTGAAGAAGGTTACGCCGACTTCCAGATTATGATTCGATAAGGAGTATAACATGAAACTAATAACAGCGATTATACAACCCTCAAAATTTAAAGATGTCAAGGACGCCCTTGCCAAAGAGGGCGTTACAAAAATGACCGTAACAAATGTTACCGGTTGCGGCCAGCAAGCCGGGTACGAAGAAACATACCGCGGACAGGATATTGAAATCAATTTACTGAAAAAGGTAATGCTTCAAATTGGCGTAAACGACAAATTTGTCGAGCCAACCATCAAGGCCATTATTGACGGAGCCCGAACCGGAAACATTGGCGATGGAAAAATATTCGTTACTGATCTTGGCGAATGCATTCGGATTCGAACCGGCGAACGCGGAAACGAAGCCATCGGCTAAATCTTTTTTACCCGAACAAACAGGACATTTTGATATATTTTGTCTATTTATTGTAGATATCACAAAATATACCGGGATGGCGATGCCCTCTATAATTTCATAAAATTATTTCAAAAAAATTTATTGCGCCGATACATTACTGGTCAGTTTGCTTAAATATTAGGCAAAATAAAAATCTCCTACACGAATAAATATGGCACAGCATTTGCACGGTAATGCCAGATAATTCATAAAAGGAGAATGTATGAAGAAAATAAATTATCGATTTAAGAAAACAGGAAGCTGGCTTGTGCTGGCAATGCTTTTTCTGGCCATTGGCTCTGCAAGAAGCAATAAAGTGTATTCTGCAGAAGCAACTCTGGAACAAAGGGTTGCTGACATTGAAGCGTATATGAACAATGGTTCGCGCGTAACTACTGCGGCAAAACCGCCGGTAGAATCCAAAGTGCCGGGGCCAGGCCCCGGACATAATGCCTGGATGCTTACGTCTACGCTGCTGGTACTGTTTATGACGCTGCCGGGATTAGCTTTGTTTTACGGCGGTCTGGTAAGATCCAAAAACATACTGTCCATTATGGCGCAATGTATGGGCATTACCGGACTTGTAACCATACTGTGGTGGTTGTGCGGCTACAGCCTTGCTTTTGGCGCAAGCAGCGGACCAGATGGAGGAAGCACCTTTATAGGGTCGTTTTCAAAGTTTGCGTTTTTAAAAGGCGTTGATTCGATGCCAAATACAGATTACAGCACATGGATATCGCACAACGTGTTTTCCATGTTCCAGTTGATGTTTGCGATTATCACTCCGGCTTTAATCCTGGGAGCTATTGCCGAAAGGATGAAATTTGCCGCAGTAATGCTTTTTGTCGGGATTTGGATGTTTGTGGTATACTTTCCAATGGCGCATATGGTATGGGGTGTTGACGGCTATATGAATGGCGTCTGGAATGCAAAGGCAACCATCAAGGCTCTTGACTTTGCCGGAGGTACAGTAGTTCACATGGCCTCAGGCTGGTCGGCTCTTGTGTTGTGCATAATTTTGGGAAAGCGAACAGGATATGGGAAAAGACCTATGGCTCCCCACTCTCTCGTTATGACCATGATTGGTACGGGAATGCTCTGGGTTGGATGGTATGGATTTAACGCCGGCAGCGCGTTGGCCGCAGATGGTGTGGCCGCGACAGCTTTTGTCAATACAACTCTTGCCGCAGCGGTGGCTGGTTTTGTATGGCCCATGCTGGAATGGACGTTTATTGAAAAACCGACCGTGCTGGGATTTTGTTCTGGAATCGTTGCCGGTCTTGTTGTAATTACGCCAGCAGCTGGTTTTGTCTCTACCGGAAGCGCTGTTTTTATCGGCATCGCTGCGGGTATAGCGCCATTATTTGCCGTCGTAAAAATAAAAAAATGGCTTGGCTATGATGACGCTCTCGATACATTTGGCGTTCATGCGGTAGGCGGAACTCTTGGGGCTCTTTTGACCGGAATATTTGCCGACGAAAAGGTAAATCCCGCCATAAGCGCAAATCTTGGAGCCTTGGTGGGAAAAACTCTCTGGCTGGAACAACTAAAAGCTATCGGATTAACCATTGCCCTTTCTGTGGTCGGCAGTATCGTCATT
>JAOUFE010000111.1 GCA_029858425.1 Spirochaetia bacterium
TTTTGAAATTTTACCGTAACTCTCAATAATCATACAATAATCAGGAATGCTCCCAAACTCGCGCAGGTAAAAAGCTCGCGCCAATTTGATTTAACTGTAAACGACGATAAAACTATAATATTTCGCTCTTCCCGGATAAAAATTCCGGAGAAAGGAAAATATTTTTTCCATTTACCTGCGCGAGTTTGGGTTTCATAGCGAGTTTGGGAGCATTTAATCAGGATTATGAATTGACGCGGGTAAAAGAATTTCATGTTGGTACAATCGTGTTGAAGAATATATTCATTGGGTGTCTTATTGCGATAAATATATTTTCTGTGGATTTTTTTTATTCTATTGATAAACAGACAAAAAATATTGGATTTTGCGGTACCTCGGTAAAAGATTTTGAAGAGTCTAACCAAATGGATCAATTGTTAAATAATTTTGATAATTTTGATAATAAAAAATTTATTAGTATATCCAGGAGCAATACATTAAAAGAAATTTTTTTTGATATATCGGAGTTTAAATATACTGCTGCTATTATACAACTTCCAAAAACCAGATTTCAAACTGCATTTCTATCGGTAAGCAGTCAAAAAAAACCGGAATTCCTCCTCAAAGACCTTCTTTTTAAACCTCCAAAAATCTCCTGATCGAGTTCTAATTTTCAATCTCATTAATTAAAATTATTACTTAAGGAGTAATGTATGCTAAATTTTCTAAAATTTTCTTTTATAACGTTAATTTTTCTTGCTTTTTTGATGCCTCAAAAGGAATTGCATGCCTGTTCAGTTTGCGGTATGGGTGATCCAATGGCCGCTGCGGGAGATTCAAGACCGGCTGCGGGGCAAATCCGGGTTGCTCTGGAAAACCAGTCCTTAACCGCTACTGCTGTAAGCGATGACAATACGGCCAATAAAGAGTCGCTGCAACAATACACGGTGAAGCCTGTGCTTATCTACAGCCCGGCAGAATTCTTGAACATTGTTGTGGGTATTCCCCTGACGTATAAAAACTGGAGTTTAAATGACATTGCCTCCGGGAGCAATGTAGATAGCGCCCAACCTTTTGGTCTCGGCGATATTGACGTGGGCGCAAGATTTTTTCTTTTTCAAGAATCAAATCTAAACGAAAAAATGCGTAATTCACTAGCGCTAACGGCGGGTGTTACAACGCCTACTGGAAATAACAATGTCATGGACGCAAGCGGCGCTCGTATCGACGAGCATGCGCAGCTTGGAACCGGTTCCTGGGGACCCTACATTGGCCTTTCCTATGCTTACCACAAAGATCCGTGGAATTTCTCTGTTTATACAGCGGCCAGATTTCATACCATAAATGCGTATGATTATTTTTATGGTACGGGTATTGTTGCAGGTATTGCAGCACAATTCCGGATATGGGATCCATTTGCATTAACCCTCGGTATTGAGGGAAGATATGCATTTAACGATACCCTTGCCGGCGTTACCCAGATTCATACAGGCGGCGCGGTATTTGGAGTCACCCCTGGATTTATTTTAAATATAGTTTCTGACCTCTGGTTAAAAGGAAATGTTCAGATTCCCTTTTATACCAAACTTTCCGGAGAGCAAACTGTTGGCGCTACATTTAATTTAAATCTGGAATATGCATTCCATAGTTAAATATTTACAAAGGAAAAAAATTTATGAATAAATTGAGTAAAAAAGTTAATCGAAAAAATTTTTTAGCAGGCGCTGCCGGTATCGCAGCCACCGCGATGGTGTCAAATCTCTGGGCAGGTGAAAAGGCTGATCTCCATGCTCATCACCATATGGGGGGTTCAAAAAATGCCGCCCTGGTTGCCGCAGCAAATGACTGCATGGGTAAAGCAGAAATTTGCCTAAACCATTGCATCAGTTCTTTAAAAGAAAAAGATCTGAGTCTTCTGGACTGTCTTGCATCTGTCCGCGACATGGTACCGCTTTGTCAAGGATTAGGGAGCCTTGCTGCTTCAGAGTCCAGGTATCTTGCAAATTACATGAAAGTCTGCATTGCCGCCTGTGAAGATTGTATAAAAGTCTGCAAGAAACATGCCGATAAACACCAGGTTTGTGCCGATTGCGCAGAAGCCTGCAAAAAATGCTCCGATGAATGTAAAAAGGCAGCATAAGCCAGGTTAAATTATCGAAACTCTTGCTCTTAACAGATTAGAGACGTTAAATAAATGTCTCTAATCTGTAATCTGCTTTGCTTAAAACTGCATGTATCGACAGTTTCAGAGTCGACGGTGGATATTGCAAAGACTATTTTCTAAATCAGCAATGTAATTTTACTCTATAATACGCGACTTTCACTTATGGAATTGCCGCCAAAACATTAGAGAGTCGTTGGCCGTTTTTGAAATCTTCATTCATTTTTATTACCGATTTTTTATCGATAACAATTGTTGTACCCATAGTACCGTAAAAAAGATCTGTCAGAGTAAAATTTTTATCAAGAGCCGCCTGAAAATCCGTGTATCCAGTGGCGGTTTGATTATCCTGCGCCCCGGTAATGGTTGCTGAAACATAATCCATTAGATAAAATTCAATATCTGGATATCCTGGTTTAATATTAAATCGAATGTAATCCATATGGGTTTCACATAAGGGGCACCACATGGTAAAATAAATCACAACTCCTTTTCTTAGTCTAAGGATATTTGAAAGTGTTTCTGTAGTTCCATCGGTATTAAAAAAGGTTAAATCTGGAACAGAATTTCCAACTTGAAGACCAGAATAAGTTGGGTTTTCAGAATTAATATTACGTTTATCGGTACCGTCGGGAAATAAATTGCTCAGCGGCAAGGGATTTGAGCAGGAAAATGAATATAGAATTGCTAATAAATATAGAAAATATTTTTTATCGAATAACATGAGAATACTCCAGTATTGTAGTAATAGTTGCTGGTTTGTTGATACCCCAACCGTTTAAAGGCAAGTTAAACGTATTGTTCAGTTTAATTACATTATTCTGATCGGCAGTTGCAAAGGCAAGACCAACCAGCAGATTGTGTTTTTCAAAACCGCTGATCTGATTTTCCAAACCGTTAATTTTTGAAAAATAATCTTTAACATATCCATATCCAAAGGTAAATGTAAGAGAATCCATTGAATCAAACGTAAAAGTGTAACCAGTCGAGGCTGTTAAATTCAATCTGTCTCCGGGCGTAATATTATATGGTTCAATGTACCTTCCATATTCCATGTTTACAGGTCTCTGGAGACCTACTGAATAATTACCTGCAATACTTATATTCCAGGATTTAATTGTTTTATCCAGCAATAAACCAAAGTCAAAAGTATAAAAACCAAGACCGGTAATATCAAAACTATTGGGTATATTATCGTAAGGAGATATTCCGGTTGGAACGGTAACTTTAGCCCCCAGGTATATTGCAGGCCAAAGATCATCCAGAGATAAAACACGATATACGCAACGAATGTCATTAAATAATTCAATGTTTAAACCAAGGGTTATATCGCCAGCGCCGTAAGTTGTATTTTTAAGACCAGTATATTGGTTTATATTTACTACATACGGAATTGATAAAAATGTCTGAATATTATCATGAACTCTATAAGCAGCGCCCATATTGATACGCATCTGTCTTAAATCAGAACCAACCGGATCCTTCTGATATTGGCCTTTGGAATTCCAAAATCCATCGTATAATTCATGTGCAACAGATGTATCATAAAGGAATCTGGCAAATTTGGGCAATACAAGCGAAGCGCTCGAACCCCCTCCGCAGCACGAAGCTGCAGAAAGCGGGAAAAAAAATCCGGCCATGACCGCTATAAAAGCGATCATGGCAAAAGTGATGTTTTTTTTAGAAAAGTTCATGGCTACTGGTTGATATTGGAAAATTCCGTTGGGCCAGTACCATCGCCTGCTCCAGGCACACCGCCTGTAGTTTTCCATTCGTTACTTGCGGCTGTTGTATTAACCACATTTAAGTGAACTACAAATCTGGGCATTGTTGTTCCAGGAGTGGCGCTTGTATCTGCAATGGTTAATCCTGTACCAGTAAAGTGACCAGTGCCTTTATCTGTCAGATCTGACCAGGCTGTGCAGGCTGTTCCATTCCATGTATTACAAACCGAAAGCAGTATTGTACCCGTTGTCCAGGCTTTACTCATTTCATTGGTGAGGGTTTGACCAGAATACACAGCAACATGCGTCATCATGTCTTCTCTTGCCGCAAGAAACAAATCAATCGTATGCGAACCCGAAGCGCCGGATGTATCCAGGGCGCTTTTAAAAATAAAATAGGGTCTTGGACCAGTTGTCATTGGCATGGAAGAATCCGGTGTGATCAAGTCAGCAATTCCTTTTAGTTGACCTCTGCTCATCATGCTTCCGCCAACGGTAATAGGGATTTGATTTGATAGATGCGTACCATTAACATGAAAATGTAATTGCCATGTTCCGCCGCTTGAGTCCATAAGAAAATACGCTGTTACCGTGTAGCTGCCATCGCCATTATCAACAATAGACTCAACCGGTGTACCGTGAGACATACCGCTGGCCATTGTCATTTCAGGGGTAACTTTCAGCGTTAACCCGGGAATGGCGCTTCCGTTGTTATCTTTTATCACCACGCCAAAGACGGTTTTTCCAACAATGAAAATCTGAGCCGAATCTCTAAGAGAAGGCGTATATGTTGTCGTTGTCGTGTCTTTGGTGTGCGCTATCGGAGTGCAGGAAGAAATGGCAATGGCCGCCAAAATGACAGAAAAAAAAGAAAAAAATATTGTTTTAAAAAATTTCATAAAATACTCCTGAATAAATTTTGTTTTAGTAATCTCAAAACAGGGGGCGACATGAAAACAAGGCCGCATGAGCGATTTGCTTTGCCATCCCCCTGTTTTAATTACCTTTTTAAGTAGTTTTCAATAAAGCTTTCCATTTTCATGAGTTCTTTTTTTGAAAACCCCTGGTATTTATAAAGAATATTATGTTCGTTATCCATCAATATGGTTGTTGGCAAAATGGATACTTTAAACTGGTTTGCAAAACGCTCTTGTTCATCTATTAATATGGGAAAGTCAATTTTGTGCTTTTCCAAAAAATTTTCTATGTCATCTTTAGAAGGGCTGATGCTGACGCCGACCACAAATATACCGCGGTCTTTGAGCCTTTGGAATAATTGATTTAACTCCGGGAACTCTTCAACACATGGTTTACACCACACGGCCCAGAAGTTTACAACAATCAATTTTGAGGGGTATTCGCTTAAATTGACGCTTTTTCCCTCCAAATTTTTTAAAGAAGTCATTTCTTCAGAAAAAACATTTATAAATCCCAAACAAATTAATAAACATATTCCAGTTACACGAATCATAATTTCTCCTTATAAAATCAGGCGTTGAAATTCTCAATCTGATAAATTGTAGAATTGCGTTCTGTTTTGCCAGTTGAGTATCAACTCCCGGAAAAGTGGTTGGAAGAATTTTTATGCTTTGGGCGGTTTAAATATAGAACTCAGGAAAAGATTATCTACTTTAATCTCTTCCATTAACACTAGATAAGAAGTTGAATGAGACCGTTGAATGTGTACATTAATCCAGTAATAATTTATCGGAACACTAATTTCATTAGTGATTTCTTTTAATTGCATTTTTAATGGATTTTTCAATTCAATATTTGCATAATTTCCGATAAACTCTGAACCGGAGTTGTTGTCAGGCTGCGTTTCTTCATAAGAAGTTCCGCAAAGAGCAAAATTATTGACATTCTTTTTCAATGTGTTATAAAACTCTAGAGAAGCCAATATTAAAACTATCAAAATAATGGATACAGTTTTATTCACAGTTGGATTTCCTGAAACCAGGATAATATCTTATTTTATCATGTCAATAAAAAACTTTTGGTAACTTCTCAGGTAAGGCTTTGTAAATTGTTCCAGCTTTGATTTTCATCAGGTTTGTCAGGTCAGCTATCAGATGAGCGCCGGAAAGTCTGTCGCGTAAATAATCGTGGAAGGAAATCCCCGGTTTTTTACAGGTCTTTTGAAGGGACATGAATGTATCTCGCGCCTTTCGACCTGCCTCGCTTCTGGTTCCCGCTGAAATTTTTCTCTTTTTTGCCTGGTCTCGAATATCCCTTTCGCTAATATTGTTCGTTAGCGGGATTTCAGGCTCTTCAAGTACCAACAATAATTCTTGTTTCTTTTTGACCCGTTTCTTTTTGAAAAGAGAAGCAAGCCCTTTGTTCAGCGAAGGCATTTCTGTTTTCATTGTAAAAAGATCGTCAGACCCGTCTTGATCTTTTTCATGATTACGCCCAGTAAAGCGCCTTCGGTAGCTTTTCTGACAGAGTAATCGTCTTGTATCTCGAGGATTTTCAGATACTTTTCCCATTCTGATTTATTTCTGAACTCTCTGCCCTGGGGAAGTCGACAAAACTCGGAGGGTATTTCCAGAAAATTTATCCGGCTTTTGCTGTTTGAACTTTTAAAGTAGGCGAAGAATTCATTTCCGATGTGGGTACAATATCCATTTGCGCCGCGATGACGCAAGCCGGTATCATCGGTTGTGACGGATTTTGAAATCTGCAACCCGACTTTTAATATATCTTCTTTTTCCTTATGAAACAAGTCTTTATTTTCGATTAGAATATTGTGAATTTCTCCCGATGAAATATCAATGCCAACCTCGGTTAAGGCGCAAAATCGAAGGTTGGGTCATGTGGGAATCAAAGTACAACGAAATAATGTAGCTCGCCTGTACATCTTTTAATACTGAAATTAGTTTTTGCATAATTATTTCATGGGTAACCATTACGCTCCAGTCCACAAGAGGAAGTTTTTCACTGGTTTCCGAAATACTCCATACCACGGTCGCGTTTCCATTGGCGACAAATTCCTTTCTCGGCGCATTATCTTTTGCATAAATTACTCCGTTTAGAACGTGCAAAGCAATGACGATTGGTATTATCCTGAAGCTTTTATTTAAATGATTCATTTTAATTGTATTAAAACCTTTAAAATTGATTGGTTTCGTCCACTTTTTGTATTCTAAAACAATTGATCTCATCATCCGGGCGCATTTTAACCGGATGTTCATGAAAAAATTGCGCGTAACCGTACTTTATAAACTGCCATTCTTGTTGGGTGCGGGTTACGGATTCACCGGAAGGTTCCCTTTTAATTTTCCGGGTTATTGAAAATTTATTTACCAACGAAACAAATGAGGTTTTTATAAAATCATCCATATACTCATTTTCTGGAAAAGTTTTTCCTAATACCAACTCTTGTAATGATAATGACGGTATGTCAAGTTAATATCCCCATTGCTGAAACAAGCCTGCGTTAAATTAACTTAACCTGATATGAATTTTGAGTTTCGGTTCTCGTTCAATAAGTTGCGGCAGCCTTCCGTAAAACAGCAGCTGTATCTTTTATCCGGACATCCGATAGGAGCAGGCTACAATTTAGTTAGTGGATTCTTCTTTTTGTCGAGCCCAAATATTACCGGATTTTGTAAGACGTTGCACAAAAGTACGGTGGGTATTGACCTCAAAACCGTGCTTCTCAAACAATGCCTTTAGTTTACGGTAGTCATGGGAGGGATGAAAATGGTGAAATTCCATGGCAATTTTTTTTATTCGCGGAAAATATTCTTCGGGAAGATAGTTAAATGCATCATACTCTCCTCCCTCGCAGTCAATTTTCAAATAGTCAATCTGTTTTAATTTATACTTATCCATTATGCTTGCAATGGATACCGTTTTAACACGCTCCGTTTTTCGCTGATTTTTGTGTTTTCGATGAATGGTGTTAAAACCTAAAAATGTTAAAAACCTGAGAAACGGTGAATGTGTAAATTGCGTATTGCTGTTTGAACTGTTATAATTGGGCGATGTGAACAGCTCAATAAAAGAGTCATCTTGCCCAATGGCAACTTTCAGCGGAGTAATGTTTTTAAGTTTGTTTATCTCAATGCTTTTTGTTAAACTTTCGATATTCTCTGTCGGTTCAATGGAAATAATTTTTCCGCGTGGAGCCTGTTTTGCCGCCCAAAGAGCAAACACGCCCATATGCGCCCCAATGTCCAGTATGGTATCGGTTTGTGCAATTTCCCATCCTTTTCTTTCATAGGACTTCAGCGTGAATATTTCATATACTGTATAATTTAAATTCAACAATGCGGCTTGATTCGGGACTGCATGTAGCAAACCATTTGGCAATTTAATTGTCATAAGTTTGGAATTGTCAGGCATAAATATCTCCATCAATTATTTTTTACCATGAGTTATCATTTGTAAAAGTTAAGCATATATCCAAAAGAAGGACGTACTGACAATCATTAATACCTTCGCCCTCATTCTGACAAAGGGGGTGCGAGTATATATCGGCAACCCTCCGGAGGTTTAAGCAGAAAATGCCCGCAAAGATATTATTTTGATTTATATAGGCGCTCGATTTTATAGTTTGCTCCATCACAATGATTGGGGGTGAATATGAATGAGCAAGACATTAAAGAATTAACTTCAGAGTATGAGAAAAGACTTCGGGATTTGGCGGCCAAACATTCCAGTACCCGCCCCGGATTGTATGAGTTAGAGACAACGATTACGGAAGAGTTCAAAGATCTTCAGGCAGAAATGCTAAAACGAGCACACAACCGGTTTGCCGATCCGGTAAAAAAAATGTCCCGATTGTGAAAACAAGCTAAGGTTTCGGGAATATCGAAAACAGAAAATACTTACAACGTTTGGATTGGTCGAGATAAACGGCTCCACTATGTTTGCAAGATGTGTGCCAAAGATGGATCCTGCAAAAACATCATTCCCATCCCGCTCATTTGGATGTCAAGGTGCCGCGGAGGTCATGGATGACCGAGAGCGGGTGTGCCCGGCATGGGCGATGACTACAGGGTGAAAGTCCCGAACGAAAGAGGTTCTTTCGATAGCCTAAGGCAAGGGTGTCCGTCGCGAGGCGGAATCTGAAGGCCGCTCTTGCGCCTCCATGCGCTCGCGGCATTTCCGACCTCGTGTCGGGTCAGAAGCCGGCGGCAAACTTCTGGCCTGACGAACAGAAA
>JAOUFE010000112.1 GCA_029858425.1 Spirochaetia bacterium
GTGAACCGGCACCTGTTGCGAATTGATGTAACATCTTCCTTTGCCCTCGATGGTGATTTCTCTTTTTAAAATTAACGTATCTGTGTCAAAAGCATGCTTGTGCAAAAATTCGCGGAGCGAATCATTATTGTCAAGACTGAAAGATGCCTCGACAATCGATCTGGGCGCTCCCGATTTTATCATATCCGTTGAAGCGCGAGAGCCCATGAGCAAATTCAAAGCCCCCAGAATAATCGATTTACCCGCTCCTGTTTCCCCGGTTAATATGTTTAATCCTCTGCCAAAACCTATGCGGATCTCATGAATAAGGGCAAAATCTTTTATATACAATTCTTCAAGCATTTGTTTTCAACTTGTCCCGAATGGCTAATGCAATGTCAAGCGGAGTCATATTATCTGTGTTTAAAGTCAAATCCGCTATTTTTTCAAACCAGGGTTTACGCTTTTGCAAAATTTGTTCCAACTCCCCGGACAGTACCGGACGACTATGGTTTTTTTTGATTTTTGTCAATCTTGTCAACAACTTTGCATCCGGCAGATATAGATAAATGCAGATAAAATTTTTTCGCAAAATTTCATTTTTTTCTTCGGAAAACCCTCCATCCTTTCCTTCCAGAATGCCGCCTCCGCAATCCATAATCATGCCTTTTTTTTCCAGATCGACAAGACTTTTTAAATATTTTAATTCCAGATCCCTGAAGTAATTCCATCCATGATCCTGTACGATTGCAGTAATATTCTTTTTTTCGGCGTTTTCAATATATGAATCCAGGGTATACAGAGGCATACCCAGAACCTTGTTTAGCTGTCGGGACACAGTACTTTTTCCTGCGCCGCGAAAACCCAGTATCGCTATATTATTTTTCAAAGATATTCCTGTAACAGTTTCCCTGCTTTAGATTTTCAGAAGCTCCGCTTTGAGCGCTTTTTCCATTGCCGAGACCGGAGCCTTTATCCCTGTAAAAAGTTCAAACTGCCTTACGCCCTGATAAAGCAGCATTTTGTATCCGGGAATAATATCCAGTTTTTTTTTCAGGGCAAGCTTTACAAATGGAGTGATCTGGGGGTTGTAAACAATGTCAAATAAAATCTGACCTTTTTTTAAAAACACTCCAGGAAGAGGACTTTGATTTGCCCCGGAATGCCCTGACATACCGAGAGGAGTTGTTTGTACAATAAGATCGTAATCAGCCAGATGCTCCGGATCGGAAAGAATATACTCATACTTGCGTCTGATTCTGGGCGGTTTCATTTCTGGAGGATACCAGAATACGTCCATTTGAGGAGGTTTTCTTAATGAATGCACACCCCGGACAATACTGCGAGTGCTGTGAATATTTCTTGCAACAACCCCAAGTTTTCCCGGCTTTTTCGCAAGCAGAGAAAAAATAATAGAGCGCGCCGATCCACCGGATCCAATTACAAGAATATTTTTGCCTTCCATGTTGAAACCGTAATTTTCAATAGCGTTTACGGCTCCAGCGCCATCAGTAGTAAAACCGCAAAGGAGACCTGTTTTGTCCCATAAAATCGTATTTACGGAACCCACCTGTATTGCAAGGGAATCGATCTGATCCAGCGACCGTTTAATGTGAATTTTATGGGGTATTGTAACCGACAAACCTTTAATGCCAAACTGTTTCATGGAATACTTGATGTTGAGTATATTCTTCATGGGAAACGGCAGATAAACAGCATTGATACCGGCGGCGTCAAAACCAGCGTTGTGCATCGCTGGAGAAAGCGTATGACCAAGAGGAAAACCAATTATGCCATAAATACTTGTTTTTGCATCAATTTTCACTCTGCACACTCTTTTCAATTGTTTCAATGATAAAATTTATTCCTGCAATACCTGAATTGTCTTTTAATACGAACAGAAGTTTTTTGAGATATTCTTTATTTTTGCTCTGCGTCATCATCATTACCGGAGATTTTTTTATGCCAAAACCATCTTCCCCCGAATCTACCTGACCATACGTTAGATGCCCGTTTTTCCATTCTACTATATTGTTGTCCATGGCTGCCTGAAACCGCGTAATTCCCTTACCACCTTCATGATCGATTTGTTTTTTATCCTGCCAGATATGTAAGGATATTCTGTTTATCGGATCATGAATAAACCGGTATAACTCGTTATCGTTTTGATATTTTAAATATTTCTGATGGACCTCGAATAAGGGCATTAATGGCCGTTGTCACGCATCGACTTTTGTTTAATGTAAAATAAAAGTCTCTCCATCAAATGATCGTTAAAATCCATTCTTCTACCGTTTACATAAATGGCAGGCGTACCGTTAATTCCCAGCTCAATGCCTTCCTGCACATCCAGGGCTATTGCCTGCACGGTGTCTTTATCCCCGATACAGACATCCATAGCCTGCCGGTTCAACCCTAATCGTGACGCGAGGTTTAATACCGCATCCTTTGTGGGAGGTACTTTTTCAAACTCCTCCTGAAGACTGAATATCCCGCCGTGCATTTCCCAGAACCGGTTTTGCTTCAAAGCACAGTAAGACGCCGACGACAAAAGACATGATCCCTGATGAAAAGCCCTTGTAATGGCCGGATTGCATGCCTGATCCAAAGGAAAATGACGATAAGTGACAGAAACATCATCCGGATGTCGTTTGGCAAAACGATCCAGCATTTCGGACATTATCTTGCAATGAGGACAAAGGAAATCGGCAAACTCAACAATACTGATCGCGCCGTTTGAAGCGCCCTTTTTGGAGGAAGGGTTTGCATGAAAATTCACAGCTAACTGGTTTTCATAGGCTTTCACATATTCATTTTCAGCTATGGCCATATGATCCAGATACGAACCTCGATTTCCCGTCGAAGAACCATTTACAGCAAAAGCCTGATAAAAAAATCCTCCAGAAACAGGCACCAGCAAAAATACAAATAAAATAATATTTGCAAATGAAACCCGCAGGTTTTTAATTTCCGAAAAATCAGGGAAAAACCCGGATTTTAGTTTTGCTATTTGCAGATATGAGCTCACCAGAATTAAAAGCGTCATCACATAGGTAATTGCGCATAAAGTGCAAACTGTTTCGACTACAAAAATAGAATATAACAACAGTCCAATATCTGCCAGAAAAGCCGCCAGAGACATGATAAATATTAACTGTACCATCGAAATTAGTTTCTCCGAATAAATAGTCATAAAAAAAACAAAACCATAATACAGGAAACCCCAGTATGCAAGAGGAATTCCAAAAAGTTCAGATGCGGAAGACCGGTTTAGTACATTACATCCGTTATTTTCGCTGATACCGCAAAGCGGCGATTTAAAGTTTGGATCAAGATGATGTTTTAACAATGTAAGGGAAACAGCCATTCCTGCAACCGGAGCCAACAGTAAAGTATATCGTAAGTATTTTCTCATATTATTTCCATCAGGCTTCCCAAAAATGATATGTAGAAAAGTCGTCAAACAGTTTTTCTTGATCATTTTTCTTGATCACAGGAAGATGTAAGGAATGAGCCTGGAACTCGATAATCAACCCCATCAAAGAGTTTGGGGCGAAACTCGAAATTCAATCCGAATAAAGCAAAAAAATGCTCCCAAACTCGCGCAGGTAAATGGAAAAAATATTTTCCTTTCTCCGGAATTTTTATCCGGAAAGGGCGAAATATTATAGTTTTATCGTCGTTTACAGTTAAATCAAATTGGGACTGGAGCTTTTACCTGCGTGAGTTTGGGAGCATTAGCAAAATGCGCTTTTTTGGGAAAAACAGGTGTCATTTTGACTCTGGCCAAAAAAATGGAGGCTCGATATGGTGATACTGAAAAATTCCGAAGGATTGGGGTTGCAATAGATATCCTCAGAAAAATATGCTCAAGAATTCAAAAGAATCCAGGCCATGGCTTTTTATGGGAGTCGGAAATGTGCTCTTTAATGAAGACCCTGCGTATTCCCATATTTACTATGCAATGTTCAAGGTAATTCAAAAACGAGATGAGAGTATTACTTTTGAAAAACTTCTTCAAGATAGAGATGAATTAATTAAAGATGGGCATATCCTGCCGCTTAAGGTTCTCATAGCGCAAACCCTTACAGAAGATGAGAATTCATATTTACGCAATGAGTTTAAGGTCATATTGGAGGATGAATGGTTAAAGTATAATCCCCTGATACCTGAAGCCCCTGATATACTAAAAAATCTGGGACAATTTTACAATATCGGAATTATTGCCAATGGTCCTTCTTTTTTAAGAGCGATTATGCAGGAAGCAGGGATAAAACAATACCTTAAAGTTATTGTTACATCTGAAGAAACAGGCATTCCGAAACCAAACAAGGGCATCTTTCTGGAAGCTTTTCAACAGGCAGAAGAATACTGCGATAGCCGGCATGAGACCTTTATAAAAACACCTATGATTATGGTTGGAGACTCCCTGGAACAAGATATACTGCCGGCAAAACAAAACGGCATGATTGGAGTCCAGCTTTTATGGGATCTTGATGAAAAGTATAAAAATTCCGGTCTTTTAACAGATTCAACCTTTAACCTGTATCTCCAGCATTTAAAAAAACATTCATCGCGAAAACGAAAACCGGAAAATCAAGACGAGACACCGGACTATATCGTACAAACAATTCAGGAACTGGAATCATTGCTGTTATCCCCAAAGTTCAAGCAAAAAATGAATTTAGCTTAACCCCGCTTCCTCTAAATTTTCCGATTTTAACATCCCGCAAGCTGCGCGAATGTCATACCCCTGTGAAACCCGGTTGAAAACTTCTACATTATTGTTTTTTATCAGCTGCCAGAATTTTTGAATCATGTCATCATCCGGTCTCATGTACCCATTAAATTCATGGTTTAGCGGAATCAGATTCACCTTTGCCCCGATTCTGTGTGCGACCTGCGAAACGTCTACCGCATCCTCGAAAGACATGTTTAGCCCATGAATAAGAATATACTCAAGCGTGATTTTATTTTTTCTCATAAAAATCCTGTTTTGTGCCAAATAATCGATAATATCAGAAATTGGCCATTTTTTTTCAATGTCCATGATTTGACTGCGAATATCCGAATTCATACTGTTTAATGAAAGAGCCAGATTGTATGGCTCCGCATTTTCTATAAACTTTTTTATTCCGGGCAATACGCCGGCTGTGCTGACAGTAATTCTTCTTGCGCCTATATTCAAGCCAAAATCGCTATTGAGGAGAGCGCATGCTTTTATCGTGTTTTCATAATTCATCAGCGGTTCCCCCATACCCATAAAAACCACATTATTGACTGCTTCTCCAGTAACCCGTTTAAATGTATAGATTTGCTCAAGGATTTCTCCAGTAGACAGATTGCCCATAAATTTTCCCGAAGCGGTCATACAAAATTGGCAATAAAGCGAACATCCGGCTTGTGTTGAAACACAAACAGTATTTCTGTTATGAAGCCTTAACCATACTGTTTCAACAAATTTGCCATCGAGCAAGGAAAATAAAATCTTTTCCGTTCCATCATCGCTTTTAATCTGTTTTATAATTTTTGCGTGCTCCATGGAAAAATCATTGATTAGATGCTTTTTTATAGCATCCGGAACGTTGCTGAATTTTGAAAGATCCATCTCAGTATGCTGATGAAGCCATTCAAATATTTGTTTAGCCCGATAATTTTTATGCCCAATATTTGTAATATACTCTTCCCATTCCGGTAAGGTTAAGCTCAGCAAATGTGGTTTTTGCGCCATAAATGCAATACTTTATCCGGAGACGTCCTGTAAATCAGATCAATTTATTGCATAAAGTAAATGACATAATATCTTGTTTAAATTTTTTTACCGTATGGAATTTTTTATCGACACCGCAGACATTGGCGAAATTAAAAAAGCAGAAGAACTTGGCATTCTGGATGGAGTTACCACCAACCCTTCTCTGATAGCAAAGACCGGAAAATCTTTGAAAAAAGCGATCAAAGAAATCACAGATATTGTAAAAAGCCCGGTTTCTGCTGAAGTTCTGTCTACCAATAAAGACGGCATAATTAAAGAAGCCATGGAACTCGCCGAAATAGCGCCAAACATAGTGGTTAAAGTGCCGCTAATTGCAGAAGGTTTGAAGGCTGTAAAAATACTCTCTGAAAGAAATATTGCCACCAACGTCACCCTGTGTTTCTCTGCGCTACAGGCATTATTGGCAGCCAAATGTGGAGCCACATATGTTTCTCCGTTTGTCGGGAGACTGGATGATATAGGACATACCGGAATGGATCTGATTGGAGAAATCGTGACTATTTATGAAAATTATGCATATGACACCAAAATTATTGTAGCCAGTATTCGCAATCCAATCCACCTGAAAGATTCAGCCATGATGGGAGCACATGTTGCAACAATTCCACCGGATGTTTTTAACACGATTGTAAAACACCCACTCACGGATAAAGGTCTGGAAAAATTTCTTGAAGATGCAAAAAAATTTCAATGGGATTAATGCCCTGACTAAAAATGGGTTATATAATATCGATCGCTAACCAAAAAGGCGGGGTCGCAAAAACCACTACAGCTATACACCTTTCTATTGCATTGTCTCAAAAAAATCATAAAACCTTGTTGATCGATCTGGATCCACAGCGAAACAGCACAGGCGTTCTCTTGAAAAAGATGGACTTTCCTGCCGATAAAACAATTTATTCAGCTTTTCAAAAGCAACCAATTCAGGGTGATATGATTTATCAAACAGAATATGATAATCTTTTTATCATACCATCTACTATCAAAATTGTTGAAATCGAAAACCTGCTGGCCGGGATGGTGGATGGGTTTTTCAGACTTTCCGGGAGCATAAACGACATATCCAGGGAATTCGACTTTATTATTATGGATTGTCCCCCCAGTTTATCCATATTGACTGTCAATGCATTAGTTGCCGCTACCGATATTTTAATCCCCTTGCAGATCTCCAAATTTTCAATAGACGGCCTAAATGGCCTTTTGGATGTGATAAATACGGTGCAAAAGCGATACAATCCAAAGTTAAAAATTCTGGGAGGCGTTTTTACTTTTTATGACGAACGAACAACCATTGCCAGAGCGATGATAAAGAAAATCCCTGATAAAATCCATATTCTTAAAACGAAAATTCCGAAGTCGGTTTCCGTTGAAGAGGCTTTTATGCTAAAATCCGATTTATTTTCCTATGCTCCCAGAAACAAGGTAACGCTGGCTTATAAAAATTTATCATCCGAGGTAATAAATGAGCTTGAATAAAAAGAAAAACAAAAAAGACCTGCTTGATGGAGCAATTTCCGAAGAGTTGTCCGACGGGTTAATGAGCGAATTTATTAATGAAGTCAACGAGGACAAGAAAAATGAAAAAACATCGTCAAAGAAACATAGCGAGTCCGAAAAATCCATGAAAGAACTTAAGGTCGCTCCAAATGCGTCGTTTGAAAGCTATGTCCCCATGATTCGAAACAACAATTTTAAAGAATGGTGGATTTCGCTTGGAGCCTTTGCAACGATCATGACTATCGTGATTCTTTTCTTTTTTATCCCTTTTGGAGCAAATGACAAATTTCAAATACATCTTTCCTCCCGGGCAATCTCGAATTATAACTTTGCAGCGGACGAAACCCATGACACGTTTGAACTGGGGAAACCAGTATATGTATATTTTACATCCAAAAAAGCATTGAATTCCAAAACAATTAATATCAGTATTATCAACCTGTCCGGGGGACTTTCAGACAATCAATTGTCGTCTTTTCAGAGCAAAATTAATCCTAAATGGAAGGTTGTAGAAACACATTTTCAAAAAGAATTTTTCGAATCTCCTGGAAAATATAAAATCATTATTCAAAATGATCAGAAAAAGGTGCTGGTTGAGAAAACTTTTTCTGTAAAAGATTGATAGTTTTCTTTAAATACGATGGAAAACTGATCTATCGCACCGCTTTTTTCATTTCTTTTTTTTGTATCTTTAAATGTGCAGCAATATTTATTATCGATTTATTGTAAATCCATGCTACGGAGTAAGAAAAAACTGCCGCAAACAGAGCTAACGCCTCCCTGTAAAAAGGGGGGGCTGTTATGGAAATTCTAATCAGGACAATGGCAAGAGCAAATCCGGAATTTCTAAAAAGCGACAAAAAAAGCTGGCTGTATCGCATTGCAATTAATACGGTCAAAATATCGGCAAAGATAAAAATTGTAAAGAATACTTCCAGCGTAGTTTCCAGATCGTGACGAAAAAATATATCTCCGAAATTTTTTATGCCAATAAACAACAGCGTAATGATTAAAATCATTGCGACTGTTTTTTTTTCAGCAATAAAACTGTCTCTTTGCTCCGGATCGATCAGGAGCGGTTTATTTTCCAGTTTAAAAAAAAATAGACGATCGCATAAACAATCAAGCCGGTAAGAGCGGCAGTAACTATTTCTACAAGCTGCATGATCGATTTCTGTGTGGCAGATACGACTACCGGATCGCCCATATGACTCAGGCTTTCAAAGGCAAACCGGATTAAGATCAAAGACAATACCTGAAGCTGTTTTCTCTGGGCATAACTGATCGAACGCGGGAAAAAGAAAATCATGTCAAATATTTCTTTTATTAGCAGCATATTAAAAGCAAATGTAACAGCATAAAGATGATTATTGGTAACATACGCGCCAAAGTAATCTGGAAGTAGTTCCATTCTCTGCATCTGAATGTCAAACAAAACCGCCAAAAAACAAAAAATCATGGCAGTAGAAATATTTTTATGCGTTTCAAGAGTATTCCATTTTTTGTGAATTATATCAAAGACAGTTTCGCTTTTATCAATCAGATATCTTTTATTCATTATCAGCCTGAAAAAGATGTTCAATCATCGGGAGGAATTTCATATTTTTTCTTATGAAATAGTATACTCATCCTGAACCATTATGGCCATATTTCTTGTCGAGTAGGCGCCGGGGTTACCCCCGGAACCTCTCACAGAACCGTACAAGTGCTGTTCACATACGGCTCTTCGAAAAGGACAGGTTTTATACCTTTCGGCTTTATACATCC
>JAOUFE010000113.1 GCA_029858425.1 Spirochaetia bacterium
TTTTACCCATTTTTCTTGTGCTGAAATATTTTCGTTTGTTTCCATGCGCGAAATTTAGCACGGAAATTTCTTTTTGTAAAGATGGCGAAAATTGACGCTTACTAAAATTCAATAGGTGAACAAGCTATTAACAATCTTGATACTCTTTCTTTTACCTGACTAAAAACAGTAGACCCATTTATGGATGACGGCACGTTAAGTCGGCAACCACCCGCCAAAGCCCATCATAACTATTTTCCATCCAGATTCAGGGTCTGGGATATTTTCATAGAGCAAAACTTGGGGCCGCACATGGAACAAAATTCGGCCATTTTAAAGGACTCTTGAGGAAGGGTCTCGTCGTGCATGGTTTTTGCTTTTTCCGGATCCAGAGAAAGCGAAAATTGACGCTGCCAGTCAAAGTTATATCGCGCCTTTGATATTTCATCATCGCGCAAACTGCACGAATATCTTCTGCGCGCAATGTCTCCGGCATGGGCTGCTATTTTGTACGCAATGACTCCGTCGCGTACATCTTTTTTGTCGGGCAGACCAAGGTGCTCTTTCGGGGTAACATAACACAGCATACTGGCGCCGTTATACGCCGCGCTCGTTGCGCCGATGGCGCTCGTAATGTGATCGTATCCGGGGGCAATATCAGTAACGATAGGGCCGAGAACATAAAAAGGCGCTTCAAAACAAATCTGCATTTCATCGTGCATATTGTCGGCAATCTGGTCAAACGGTACATGCCCGGGACCTTCGATCATCACCTGAACATTTTCATTCCATGATTTTATGGTCAGTTCGCCCAGTGTTTTTAACTCGGCATACTGCGCCCTGTCCGATGCATCATGCGTACAACCCGGTCTCATGGCATCGCCGAGGCTTAATACCACATCGTATTTGCCGCAAATTTTTAATATGTCATTCCAGTTCTCATAAAAAGGATTTTGTTTTTTGTGTGTCTCCATCCACTGTGCAATTATCGCCCCGCCGCGCGATACAATGCCGGTAATCCGCGATGCCGCCAAAGGTATATGCTCCCACAAAATTCCAGCATGAATGGTCATGTAATCAACGCCCTGTTCGGCCTGCTCTTCAATGACCTCCAGGATTAGCCCCCGGCTGAGGTCTTCAATCTTGTTTATCCGGCTCAACATCTCATATATGGGAACTGTCCCGATCGGAACCCGCGATTCCTCAAGAATTCTTTGGCGAATTTCCGGAATATGCCCCCCGGTTGACAAATCCATTACTGTATCGGAGCCATAATAAATGGCATGGTTGAGTTTTTGCAGTTCTGTATCAATATCGCTGGTTAAAGTGGAATTGCCGATATTTGCGTTAATTTTGGTTTTAGATTGCACCCCAATTGCCATAGGGATAACGGACGTGTGCCTGATATTTGCCGGAATTACCATTCTTCCCCGGCCAACCTCGCGGCGCACCAGTTCCGGATGCAGCCCCTCGCGCTGCGCCGCTATTTTCATTTCTTCGGTGGTAATTCCCAATCTCGCGTAATACATTTGCGTGGCATATTTTTGCCCGTGTTTTTCAATTCGCTCATTTATGTATTCTTGCCGGGTTGGAAAAGTATTGATGATGTCATTATCGAGGTTGTTTTGCCATTGGGATGGTACAATGCCCCCCGATTCAATTTCCCGGTAAATATTTAATAATTCTGTTTCTTTCATAGAATTAATCAGGTCAGATACTGGATGTTTTGGCAAGCATCTTTTAAAAAAGAAGTATCATACCGGTCATTTATTACCGATTCATACAGGCGAAAAAAAGGATTGTTAATGAGCTTTATTTTTTCATCCGCAAAATATTGCGGTCTGCTTAAAGAAGTAAAGTTTTTATAATATTTGCTTTTTTCCGCTTTTTCTTCCTGAAAAAAACCATTGCCAACCAGAATTCGCCCACGCTCAAACATTATTTCCATTTCAAAATGAAAAAACTTGCTGCTTATGGTTGTCCAGATTTCGCCAGGAACCCCATTTTTATGAAGCGTTGAAATTTTGTGCAGGCTTTTTTTTGCGTATATAGCTCCGTCATACTTTTTTATTTCTCCAAATAAATATTGAGCCAGATCGACAAGGTGCGTGGTGTCGTGAAGCAGAGCGCCCTCATTTTGGCTGCCGGTTTTATAAAATGAGCTATTTCCGGTTGCAAACCATCCGCGATAGTAAACGGGAGCTCCATATGGCATTTGGGTTTCTATAATTTTCTTTATATTCATGTACTTGAAGTGATGGCGTCTTTCATAATTTATCCAGATATGGGTACCCGTTTCAACGGCCATATTCCAGATATCCATTGCATGCTTCCTGTTTAGCGCCACGGGTTTCTCAAGAACTATTTTTTGAACCCCCGATTTCATGGCCGCTTTGACAATTTTGTAGTGGGTAGATGTATCGGTTGAAATAATCAGCAAGTCCGGCTTGGCCTTTAACACATCGTTGTAATCAACAGTTTTTTGAAGATGTATATTCTTGTTGTTTTTTTTTATGTACTTTTCTATTTCGTCTAATTTGTTTTTGTCGAGATCGCAAATAAAATTCCATTGCAGAGGATTTTTTTTGTTTATTTTTATGTTTATCAATGCCTGTATTGCGCCGGCATGGGTGCAGGGTTTGTATCTCAGGGTATCCCTTTCCAGAGAAAATCCAATTCTGCCGGTACCAATAATACTGACATTCATGTTAAAATCATTATGACTATGCCGACTTCCGGATAATCGTTAGCATGCTGCCGCAAAAAAATATACACAGGATTGTTGAAAGAATGTCGGCAAAAATAACTTTATCCAGCCAGATCAGGGAAAAAATCATATTTAAATTTTGATGACTGGATACATGGAATAAAGCATACAAAACCGGGATAAGAGCCAAAACAACCAGAAACCGCGTAGCATTTCCGGACATGTTTTGCGTTCCGCTTAAAATAAAAATCAATGGCAATAAAAATAAAAACAGCGAAAAATTATTTAAGGCAAGCATCGAGCTAAAGATATTAAACACAATAAAATTTGTAAGTAAGTTTACATTGGAATAAAAAAGTCGCTTTCGAATTTGATTAAATAAAAAATACAACGGCAGAAAAACTGCAAAGATAGCAGAAATACCCGCAATGGACTCAGGAACAAAAAAGCTTGTTATCTTAACCATGAAAATTACCATGAAAAACAACAAACTGTTAAATACAGCCGGGAAAAAAGAGTTAATCATAAACCGGATGCTTTCATTTTGATACAGCCTGTTGATAACAGGAAACCATGTTAATAAAATCATCATAAAGCTTAATATAATCGATCCTCTATGGGAGATGCAGGTGTTTGCATTGATCCAGATAGAACTTTTCTCTGAAAAGCTGTTTATTTTACTGAAATTTTCTATTGTAAATAATACTCGGGGGATAATATGCCGAACGGCTTCAATATCTTTCTGGAAATCGCTTTCCGGAAAATACCACCCAATAGATTGAGCATGGGGAGCGTCTGTATTATGTACGATTTTGGGAGCTAACGAAATAGCGCTTTCCATCAACTGGTTGAAAATCCCGGGACGGGAAATATCGAATGGAATAATGGACGACCATTCAATTGAACTGGAAGCATTGCCCGACAATGCGACCTGTAATCCGGATTTATTTGTTTTACCGGGATAAACAAGTAAATATTTTTTATCGGCATGTTTGTCGATACTTTCTTTCTGGAATAAAAAATTCATGCAAACAGGATGGCCGTCGATTGAATAAATCGAAATGTTTTCAATATTTTTATTTATGACAGCCTGAACAAGAGTTTGTAGAGGATAAAAAGAATCGGGTATCCCATAGCGCTCAATAATTACAGATAGAGAGTTTTTTTGCGAACCCGAATAATATTTTGTAATTTTACAGGCAATTTTATTTTCCTCAAAAGTGATCAAGTCCATATTCCATGATTTTGGCGATAAACCTGCCTTAAGCGTCCCGACAAGCGGTTTGTTAATAGCGGACACGCCGGGATATTTATTTTGAATTTTTAAAAATAATTCAGAAACGATATCATATTCTTTCTTGTAATCAAAGGACGCCGATATCTGCGAATTTGTTTTTACAGTTTCAAACTTAAGTACATAAAACAGGGCTATTAAAAAAAATATTAGCCATACAATATATATCTGGGACCATACGGGAAGTTTGTGTCGTTTATTGTAAAATATCTTTTTCATGTTCTGATTTAATAGCCTCCTGATTTATTTGTATTGCTATATATTTATTTAGATGAAATGCGCACTAACTATATTCCATCTTGTAATTATCGGCAAATTTTATGTAAAACTTTTCAATAAAGGTATTAAAATAAAAACAGGGAGGCGCGGAGACACGGAGATTAAAATATATATAATGTATTCTTTCTATTCTCCGTGCGCTGTGTCCTCCGTGGTTTATCTCTTCATTTTTCTCCCCGTTTATAACCGGGGGGCGGCGAAGTCTCTTTGGGCGCTTCGACACATCCCGCTCATGGTTCCTTGCGCCCAAAAGACGCAGCCAGGGGGCAAGAAAGATTCATCATTCAAAATTATTTCTCAAGCCCCCCTTTTTTTAGTATGCCACCATTCATACGCCATCGGGATAATAATCAAAGTGACAATCGTGGACGTTATGAGGCCGCCAACCATGGGCGCGGCTATTCTGCGCATGGCCACGTTGCCGGGGTCGTCGCCCCAGAAAAGCGGGACAAGGCCGATTATCGCGGTGGAAACGGTCATAATTTTTGGGCGCACGCGCATAACGGCGCCTTCTACCACGGCCTCGCGAATTTCCCTGACGCCCGGCATTTTTTTACGGATTCCATGAAGAGCATTTTCAAGATAAATCAGCATGATAACTCCGGTCTGGGCGGCAAGCCCGATCAGAGCGATAAAGCCCACGTCGCTGGCGACCGAATTATTGTATCCGGCCAGAAACATAAACCACAGGCCGCCCAACGGCGCAAAAAGAAGCGACCCTCCCATTACAAACAGGGAATTGGATACATTTTTAAAGTTTATGAAAAGAATAACAAAGACGATGGCGATTACAAGGGGAATTAAAATTTCCATTCGGTCGTTGGCCAGTTTCATTTGCTCGTACTGACCGCTGATTAAATAGCTGTAACCTTCGGGCCAGTGAATTTCCTTGTTCGCGATCATTCTGTCAATTTCGGCGCGTACTTTTACGACCAGCGTTCCGATGTCGCTCTGGCGCGTATCGATGTACAGCCACGCTGTTTTTCGCGCGTTTTCTGTTTTTATCACGCCGGGACCTTTTGTGATGGTTAGAGTCGCCACCTGCGAAACCGGTATCTGGCCGCGCCCGCCGGGAAGGGGGATATAAATATCCGAAAGTTTTTCCAGCGACTCGCGGCTTGATCTGGAATAACGAATATTCGCGCTCCAGCGATACCGGCCCTTGATAATTTCGGTAACCTCTTTTCCGCCAAGCGCGCCTGAAATGACATCCTGAATATCCGCAATATTGAGTCCGTAGCGCGCGGCTTTTGAGCGATCAATATCATACACAATATAATTGGCGCCCGCGCTTCGCTCGCCAAAAACCGAAGCCACGCCGTTTATTTTTGCCAGACTGTCTTCCAGCGATTTGGCGATGTGCTGCAAGACTTCGAGGTCGTCGCCCAGAATTTTTACGCCAATGGGGGTTCGTATGCCCGTTGAAAGCATGTCAATGCGGGTTTTAATGGGCATGGTCCAGGCGTTTACGACTCCCGGCAATTTCACCTTTTCGTCCAGCTCCTGGACAATTTTTTCCATGGTCATGCCTTTTCGCCAGAATTTTTTATCTTTCATTAAAATCGTTGTTTCAAGCATGCTTAACGGCGCAGGGTCTGTCGCAGATTCTGATCTCCCGGCCTTGCCAAAAACCTGCCGCACTTCCGGAATTTCTTTAATGAGTTTGTCTGTCTCAATGACAATTTCACGCGCTTTGGAAATGGAAATTCCCGGCAGCGTGGTGGGCATGTACAATAAATCTCCTTCTTCCAGCGGCGGCATAAATTCGGAACCTATGGGCTTGATGAGTTTTTTGCCGGTTTTTGAAAACGGATTATTGATGCCCGTGAGCGGTATTACGCTGACAAGCAGTAATACGCCAAAGCCAATAAATACTTTTTGTTTATGATCGAGGCACCATTGCAAAACGGGCTCATAAAAACGAATCAGGGCGCGGCTGACGGGATGTTCGGCCTCGCTCTTGATTTTACCGCGTACAAAAAGGGCAACCATAACGGGCAAAAGCGTTATCGATAAAAAAGCCGATACGCTCATGGCAAGAGTTTTGGTAAGAGCCAGCGGAATAAAAAGTCTGCCCGATTGTTCCGGCAGGGCAAATACCGGCAAGAAGGAAATCACAATAATGACCATGGCCCAGAACAGGCTGGGCGCAACTTCCAAAACGGCGTCTCGCGATGCTTCGAGGTAATCTGCCGAAGAAAGTTCGCCTCTTGCATGTTTGATTTTTTCCAGATGCTTGTGGGTATTTTCCACCATCACCACGCTGGAATCTACCATGACCCCGATGGCTATCGCGATACCTCCCATCGACATGATGTTGGCGGGAAAACCAAGGGCATACATGGCCAGGAATGATCCAAGTACTCCCAGCGGTATGACAATGAGCGCCACAAGCGCCGACCGCACATGGAGTAAAAATATAAATGTGATTAGAGAAACCACGAGAAGCTCTTCTAACAATTTACCATATAAATTGGATATGGCCGTGTGTATAATATTCGAGCGGTCATAAGTCGGGATAATTTCCACTCCTTCGGGTAGAGTTTTTTTCAAATCTTCAATTCGCGCTTTTACTCCTTTGATAGTGGAGAGCACGTCTTCGCCTGGCCGCATCATGACCACCCCGCCTACCACTTCGCCTTCTCCGTTTAAATCGGCGAGTCCGCGTCGGAGCTCAGGTCCCTCCTTGACATAGCCGATGTCTTCAATGCGGAGAACTCCGCCGTCGGGCGTTGTTCTTATGGGAATTTTTTTTATGTCTTCAATGTTCGCGAGGTAGCCCTTGACAAGAACCATGTACTCGGTTTCGCCCTGCTCAAAAAGGCGGGCTCCCATTTCCATGTTGCCTCGTTCAACGGCCATGGCAATTTCGTTAAAAGACATGTTGTAATTGTAAAGCCGGTCGGGGTTGACCTCGATTTGAAACTGCCTCTGGTAACCGCCCATTGTCTCGACATCGGATACGCCCGCAATGGAAATTAAATCGTATCGCAGCGAAAATTCCTGGAGATCGCGCAAGTCGGCCAACGTATGTTTTCCGGTGGTATCGCGCAGGGCGTATTCGTATATCCATCCCAAAGCGGTTGCGTCCGGGCCAAGTTCCATGTTGACGCCGCGCGGCAACATGCCCTGCATGGAACTTAAATATTCCAGTACACGACTGCGCGCCCAGTACAAGTCGGTGCCGTCTTCAAATAAAATATAGACCAGCGAGAATCCAAAAAAAGAATAACCGCGCACATTTTTAGACCGGGGTACTGAAAGCATGCGTGTCGTGAGAGGATACGTTACCTGATCTTCGACCACCTGGGGAGGCTGCCCCATGTATTTTACCTGAATAATCACCTGCGTATCCGATAAATCAGGAATGGCATCCAGACGTATTTTAGTTAGCGCATAAAGCCCTATTACAAAAAATATCCCCGAAAAGATCAAAACCAGCAAACGATTATTTAAACACCAGTTGATAAATGATTTCATATTTTTTCCTTAGTGCGAATGTTTCATTCCTTCCATACCCTCCATTCCGGCCTTACCTTTGGAGACGGCGTCTTTCAGGGACGCTTCGGAATCAAGCAGGAACTGGCCGCTCATCACCACAAGCTCATTTTCGCCAAGCCCGCTGGAAATAACGCTTTTGCCATCGGAGGATATTTTTACTTTTACAGGCCGCATTTCAAAATCGCCGGCGCCTTCAGAAACAAAAACATAGCTCTTGTCGCCCGAATGAATAATGGCGGTGTCGGGAATTACAATGTTCATTCCGGCAAGAGTATCCTGTATGGTTACATCGGCAAACATGCCGGGCTTTAGCTGACCGCTGTAATTGGGAAGCACAATCCGAACCTTGATATCTTTTGTCACGGGATCAAGATAAGGGAAAATTAAATCTACAAAGCCCGAATATTCCTGATCCGGATACGAAGATATTTTCAAAACCGCTTTTTGTCCTTTATGTAAAAATGCGAGATCTTTTTCAAAAACATGGACGTACACCCAGAGTTGATCCAGGTTGGCAATTCTCATGAGTTCCTGACCGGAATTAATATAGGCTCCCTGAAGCACTTCTTTTTTAATGATGGTGCCGCTTATGGGCGAATAAAAACAGGTCAATCGTCCGGTCTTGCCTTCGGTTTCAATTTTATTGATTTCATTTTCAGAGACATCCAGATACTTGAGCTTTTGACGGGACGCAATAACGGTAGCATCCTTTCTCATGGCCTCCGTCAAATCTTCGCCGGATTTCCCCTGGGAAACATACAAACCTTTCATGCTCGTCCACGTTGTAACATACTCTTCTTTGGCAGCCAGAAGCGAAGGACTGTAAACCCCCATGAGCAGTTGGCCGCGATTAACGCTGACCCCCTCTTTGGAAACATACAGGGCTTCCACCCAGCCTTCGTATTTGGTATTTAAAATAACGAGTCTGTCGGGATCTTCGTTATAATCAATATTGCCGGAATACCCTCCCTTTACAGAAAACCGTTCTTTCCTCGCCGGAATGGTCAGCAAATTGGCGTTGGTTAAAACTCTGGTCGTAACCGAAAAATGAAAGTTTTCATTTTTAACAGATTTCGCGCCCTTGTCATGATTCTCATGCTCATGTTTATGATCCATTTTCACAAGCGTCATTCCGCAGATGGGACACTTGCCTGGTTTGTCGCGGGTAATTTCCGGATGCATCGGGCAAACATACATGTTTTCTTTTTTGGA
>JAOUFE010000216.1 GCA_029858425.1 Spirochaetia bacterium
TCCTGCTTCAGCTATAAACACATTATCCGGATTTTCGCTTGGTTTTTTGATCCCCAAAAACGGCGCGACATCGCCAAACATATCATCTCTTGTCACCGCAAACATGGGAAAAAGCAACTTTGTTATTTTATCGGCGCCTCAAATTCTGACTCTGGATAACCAGGAAGCGGAAATCAATGTGGGAGAAGATGTACCGGTTGCTACGGGACAGCGAACCAGCGGCGCAGATGTAAATACCGTTACAATCAACAGCTATGAGTACAAACCTGTCGGTGTCAAAGTAAAATTTACTCCACAGATCAGCAACAGCGATATGGTAACGCTGGATTTATACCAGGAAATAAAGGCAATATCCGGGTTTACCACAGATACAACGCACAACCCAACTTTTACAAAACGGGATATAAAAACAGCGATTCGTATAGCGGATAATCAAACCATAGTTATTGGTGGTTTGATATCTAACAACAAAACCCAGACCATTACAAAAATTCCGATTCTGGGCGATATCCCCATTCTTGGTTTTTTCTTTAAGCGGCAAAGTACCGTAATAAAACGAACGAACCTGCTTGTTTTTATTACTCCTCATATTCTTACCAACCGCGACCTTGCCGACAGGGTTACCGAGGAAGCAAAAAGAAACCAGATAAGAGAAACCCAGCGTATGAACGCCGACAAATAAGATTTGTACATGATGTCCATATGATGAACGATCTGGCTCAAATACTCAAAAAAAGAAATCTTGTCGATGATGAGGAAATTAAAAAAGCTGTTGAAATTGAAAAAAAATCGGGTATTCCCGTTGGCCAGGTTTTGCTCAAAAAAGGTCTCATCAATGATACGGATTTGCTGAACTGCATCAGCGAACAATATGAAGTGGCAACGGCCATTAAACTTGAAGTCCATAATATTCAGGATATTCAGGGTAAAATCCCTTTGCGATTTATTCAAAAATACCGCATGGTGCCCTTTTACTGCGACAATGAAGTAGTAAAAGTTGCCCTGCAGGATCCCTCCCAGCTACACCCCATTGATGAAATCCGTCTTATGCTTTCCGGTTACCGGGTAGAATTGTATCTGGCTCTGGAATCAGAAATATTAAGAATCATACACAATATTTATGAACAGCGGGATGATTCCAAAACAACGACAACAGTAGGTTTTGAGGAAGGGCTTGAATTCCTCGATGATCTTGAGGATTTGCGCGATTCCATGGATCTGGCCAATGAAGCTCCGATCATTAAAATGGTAAACATTATTTTATCCAATGCCATAAGCGACAGGGCATCGGATATTCACATTGAACCCCAGGATAAAGAGTTGTGGATACGCTACCGGGTGGACGGAGTACTCCACAAGGTACTTAATCCGCCAAAGGCAATACAAAGCGGAATCATATCCAGAATAAAAATTATGGCTAATTTAAACATTGCCGAAAACCGCCTTCCCCAGGATGGAAAAATAAAAATCAGGTTTGGGGGTAATGATATCGATATAAGAGTTTCCTCGCTACCCACACAATATGGAGAAAGACTGGTTTTGCGTTTGTTAAATAAAACAGAATACAATTTTAATATTGACAATATTGGCTTTGAGGAAAATGTTTTAAAAAATTTTAAAAAACTCATCGATGAACCCAATGGAATTATATTAATTACTGGTCCTACCGGTTCCGGGAAAACAACCACGTTATATTCGGCTCTGCATGAAATTAATGACGAAACAAGAAATATTATTACAGTAGAAGATCCAATAGAATACCAGATGAATGGTATTAGCCAGGTTCATGCCCGCCCCAAAATCGGCCTGAGTTTTGCGGAAGGGTTACGTTCCATATTAAGGCAGGATCCGGATGTTATCATGGTTGGAGAAATTCGGGATGCGGAGACCGCAAGAGTTGCTATCCAGTCGGCTCTTACGGGACACATGGTGTTTTCCACCCTGCACACCAACGATGCGCCCTCCTCAATCAGCCGTCTCCTCGACATGGAAATTGAACCTTATTTAATTACCGCTACTGTACGCGGAATTATGGCGCAAAGACTGATCCGGGTTTTATGCCCACATTGCAAAAAAAAGATCAAGGCCACTCCAGCGCATTTAAAAGAAATTATCCCCTGGCTGCCGAAAGGCGCACAAGAGAAAAATCAGCCC
>JAOUFE010000217.1 GCA_029858425.1 Spirochaetia bacterium
AGACTCGCAATTCCGCATAACGTTTGAGGTTACAAGACGTTTTCAAAAGCCTGAACCCGATTGGTGAGCGCGAAATTAACCTCAATTTCAGCGCGAGTCCAATCGGATCAGTGAAGGCTTTTGAAAATGTGGTCAAGCGCAATGGCGCTTGACCCGAGCCGCGAATGCGGCGTAGCTTGTAACCTCTGTTAGATGCTGTTCTTTGCCCGTCTTCTTTGTTTTCGAGCCATGGAGGGCGAGAAAACATTACTATTGCCAATCCTCCAATTGTATATTTTTTACACGAATAAATTCTTTAGTATTATTTGTAACTAATATTAGGTCTTTGGAAATGGCCGTTGCTGCGATAAGTAGATCATAAGGGCCAATTGGAGTACCTAATTTTTCTAAATCAGCACGAATTTCACCACATATATCTGCAATGTTGTCATCAAAGCTCATACTCGAAAATGAATTAAAAAATTCTCGAATTAAAGCCAAGGACTTTACCGGATTATTACTTTTTTGTGCACCATAAAATAATTCAAAACGGCGGAGCTTCTCAGGATAGTTGTCGCCTCCAAATAAATCGAGGATAGAATGGAATTCAAAGAAGAATTTAAAAAGGAAATGGTTAGAAAACTTCTTTTGCCGGGCGGCAAAGGAGCAATCGCATTAGGTCGTGAAATCGGTGTAACGACCCAGACACTTTACAACTGGCGTGATAGGTACAGTAATGACAATGTGTCTACTCACAAGAAAAGGGATGGCAGATCGAACGAAGAAAAGGCTAAGGCTGTTCTTGAATTTGCCAGGTTATCAAAGGATGAAATCGGTGAATGGCTTCGCATGAATGGTCTGAAAAGTGAACACCTGGAATTGTGGGAAAGGGATTTAATGACGATGAGTGATACAAATAAATATCGTGAAGAAAATCGAATTCTTAAAATCAAAAATAAAGAATTGGAAAAAGATTTATCAAAGAAGAATAAAGCGCTTGCTGAACTTTCAGCCATTGTAATACTTAAAAAAAAACTGGAGAACTTGTTCCCTTCGGAAAAGGAGGATTGACGAACATGACAATAAGGGAACATATAATTGTTGGAATTAACGAAGCCGTAAAAAATGGAGCAAAAAAGAGTACTGCTTGCTCGGTACTCAACCTTCCCATCCGGACATTGCAACGCTGGGAAAATGACAAGTTAGGCGACAAGCGATCGATTATCATTAAACATCCGGCGAACAAGATTACGGATTCGGAGCGAAGGAAAGTTTTGGAGATCTGTTGTTCAGATGAATACAAAAACATGACTCCCAATGAAATAGTCCCCAGATTGGCTGAAAAAGGGCAATTTATTGCCTCCGAGGCCAGTTTTTACAGAATTTTGAAGGACAAAGGACTCGTGAAGCGAAGTAATCCCGGAAAATCATCGAGGCGAAAAAAGGCGACGGAACTCATCGCTACCGGACCAAGTCAGGTTTGGAGCTGGGACATTACTTATCTGCGAAGTCCTGTCAAGGGACTATTTTATTACCTGTATTTGTTCCAGGATATTTGGAGTCGTTCCATTGTCGGCTGGAGAATCCATGAAACAGAAAGCGCAGAATTTGCTGCTGCCGCAATGGAAGATATTTGTTCAGAGTTAGGGATTAAGACTGTAAAATTACACGCAGATAATGGGTCTCCAATGAAGGGAGCTACAATGCTTGCAACACTACAACGTCTCGGTGTAATACCTTCATTTTCCAGACCCGGTGTAAGCAATGACAATCCGTATTCAGAATCCCTCTTTAAAACATTAAAATATCATGCCGGTTATCCGGACTATTTTGAATCCATTGATCATGCTCGTGCGTGGGTTAAGAACTTTGTTGACTGGTATAATAATTTTCATTTGCATTCTGGCATAAAATTCGTCACACCCATGCAAAGACACCTTGGTCTGGATAAGGCAATTCTGGAAACCCGGAAAATAACTTATCAAAAGGCCAAACAAAAAAATCCGATGCGCTGGAGCGGAGATACCCGAAACTGGGATTGGCAAGAAACTGTGATTCTCAATCCAGAGACAAAAAAGGATTTATTAGTAGACATAGCATGTTGATAAATCAATTTAAATCAGGCGACAACTACCCTGACACAGGGGGTAATCGAGTTGAGT
>JAOUFE010000010.1 GCA_029858425.1 Spirochaetia bacterium
TCCATTCTTTGCAATCTCTACCTTATGATTTAATTTTTCCAGCATTATTTTAATTAGCATTTGACTAATTTCATTATCTTCTGCTACAAGAATTTTAGCGTGCTCGCTGCTTTTTGGGATCATAGAGATAGAACTGGTTTTTTCTGGTTTTGCAGTTTCTACAATATTAAGAACACTTAATTCGAGAATAAACCAGAATTCTGTTCCTGGCTTGTTCGGATAATTTAATTCGGATATTTTTCGTGCAGGGCTGATTAAACCAATAGTACCGCCCATCAGCTCTACAAGATTTTTTGAAATGGTGGTTCCAAGCCCCGTGCCGCCAAATTCCTTTGTAATGGTAATATCAGCCTGGTTATAACTTTCAAATATGCCGGATTGTTTGTCCTCAGGGATTCCTATGCCGGTATCTATTATGGAAAACTTTATTTTGCAAACCAGAGAATCCAGATATTTCTTTTCAACAAATACAGCAATGCCGCCTGCGTCTGTGAATTTAATGGAGTTGCCAATAAGGTTAAACAAGATTTGCCGAATTCTCAGGGGGTCTCCCGTCAAAATTTCCGGAATTTCCGGGGAAATGTTGAAAATGATAGTTAAATCTTTTTTCTGAATTTGCCATTGAAATGTCTGGATTACATTGTCAATTAACTGCCTTAAGTCAAATTCTGAACGATCCAGCATTAATTTTCCTTTTTCAATTTTGGACAAGTCCAGAATGTCATTAATAATATTCAACTGCATGTCGCCCGTAGACTTGATAATACTTATATATTTTTGCTGATCCGGGCTTAACGGGGTAGAAGCTAACAACTCCGAGATTCCGAGAATTCCGGCAAGAGGTGTTCGGATCTCATGCGTCATAACGGCCAGAAAATCGCTTTTTTTTCTGTTTGCCGTATCCGCTTCATCGCGCGCCTTTTTTAAGGCAATGTTCACTTCCATTAACTCTTTTGATGTCATTCTGTTTCTGAAATTCTGAATCCCGTAACTTGTCTCACCAGCCAGTTTGGTTAAAAAATTTATTTCTTCTTCATCAAAAATATTCTTTTGTTCCGCAAAAATATTCAATGATCCAAGCACATCCACCGGGATGGAGAGCATGGATTTAAATCCGGATTTCATTGAAGCCTTTTTCCACACGATGCTGGCTGAATCCCTTTGAATATCTTGAATTATTTGAGGGTTCTTTGTTTTTATCGCTCTTGTTACAGGAAAATCAAGGTATTCCGATTCATCCTCGATGTTTTTAATTTCATCAATAAATCCTTCGTCGAATCCGGCGCTGGCTACAAGTTCAATGGTTTTTTCAGAAAAGTTTGAAAAACCAATCCAGGCTAATTTGTAGTATCCGCTGTCAACGATGATCTGGCATATTTTTTGAAGCATGATTTCTTCATTGTCCGAATGAATTAACGCCTGCATACATTGCAAAAGAATTTTCTGGACTCTGTATGACCTTTTATAGATTTCTTGTTCGCGCACTTTGGCGGAAATATCTTCTACAATTTCAATAACTTCGGTGATTTTATTTTCAAATATAATCGGGCAGGATTGAACTCGCTGATAAACCATTTCGCCGTTTCGAAAAAACGAGCGGTTTGCTTCATGAACCTTTCCATCTTTAAACGTCTTTGTAACCGGACAATCATGGCAATCATGATCCGATTCGGGATTCAGGCAGCTATAGCATTTTTTACATTCAGATTTTTCGTGTATATCTGAAAACCAGTTTTCACAAAGAGCGTTTGCCTTGATCAGGTTCATATCTGCGTCAATTAAAGCAATTCCAACCTGAAGATTGTCTATGATCGTTGTGAGGGTATTAAACTCTTTTAGAGCTTTTTTCTGTAAAGGCGATATCGCATAATTGTGAATTACCCGGAACATCACAATTCCAAAAATTAAAATTAGAATAAAAGACAGACCCAGAAAACCAATGGAAACGCATATTATTCTATTTAAGTGATGGTTCACGTTAACTTCTTCAATTAACAAAGCGTTATTTAGATTTTTTAAATTGATTTCTTGTGAGAGCTTTAGAGTTGTTGTTTTATTTTCCTTATTTTTTTTAACGGCTTCTTTTATCGTTTTTCCATTGGAATCGATTAAGGTGATTTTTATTAATTCCGCATGGCTTTTTAACCATACATCCAGAAAATCCAGCATTAATTTATTTTGTGTCTGATCCATATCGTGTAACATGGAAACCAGCATTTCCAGATCTTCGGATTCCTCTTGAATTATCAGATTTTTTTGCTCGCGGTAATCAATAAAAATAAATATTATTGAGGTCAGCATAAAACCCACAGAAACAAGAATAATAAAATTCCGTAAAAAGGGTTTATAGTTTTCCTTTGCGTCTGGGGAGTACTTGTTTGAAAAATTTACCATAAAAGGAACTTCTATTCTGGAAACCAGATTATACTGTCAAACGCTTAAATCGAGAATCAGCCCTTTAATGTTCCCCATGATTATGGAAATTTTTTGCTTATTGGCAGATTTTTGCATAATTAGCTGATAAAGTTCATCCAGATTTTTATCAATAACCTTCACGATCTCATATTGTTTCTTCTTTGAATCCTTTAATGAAATTTTTTTATACGCATTTTGAATGATTTTACCGGCAACTGTTTTCAGGTAGGTTTTATATTCAAAAAAATTTGCACTGTCAGGGTTTTCGATGAACTTGTTTTCAATATCTTCCAGATTATCCATAAAAAAATCAAAATCAAATAATTCCGGCGATTTGGAAACTTCAATGGCTTCGTTGATTTGATCGGCAAATAGTTTGTTTTTATCGCGGGTTCCCCCGGTTTTTAACTTTTCTTTTTTTCGGGTTTGGGTTTTGTCCGTTCTTATCAAGTTCCAGTTGACAAGCATTTTATTTACCGGGAAGCTTCAAAAAAGGCCTTCTCGTTATCTATTTTGTTGATTTTTGCCCTACCCTCAAAAATAACTCCATCCTGCATAATCATGTTTGATGTAATGATATCCCCGTATAACCGGGCATCTTCGAGCAAGTGAACGCTTTCAAGGGCATATATATTTCCGTCAACACGGCCAGCAACGATTACGGTTCTTGCGATTATATTGGTTTTAACATGACCTCGCGGGCCAATAATAACCTTACCTTCGGAAACTATTTTCCCCGAAAGTACTCCATCTATACGTAGTGTTCCCTGCAATATGAAATCGCCGTTAAATTGAGCCTTCTCTCCAATAATGGAATCTATTGGTTCAAGAAAGTAATCCTGATTGCTCATTTTATTAATTTGGAATGTAGCTTAAGTAAGGCAACGGGTTTTGACTGTCAATACCAACATAGATCCGGTAGTTCAGAAGACTTTCTCCCTGATCTAATTTGTGTCCTAAAAATCCAATGGCTTCGCCCTTTACGACTTTGTCATCGATATTTATCATTACACGATCCAATCCTCTGTAAACAGTTTCATAACCATAATTGTGACGTATTCGTACTGCCCATGTTCTATCGGTATCTTTTTTGATTTCTGTAATTATTCCAGGAGCAGTTGCCATAATTTTGGCGCCAGGAGAGGCAGCAATATCTACGCCTTCATTAAAATAGGTTTTCATGGTGTCTGTACTGCGCACAAACCCATAGGGATTTACAATATAACCCGATACTGGCCATAAAGTAGGGGTGTTTTGTATGATTTTGGATCTTTTTTGAAGATATTTTTCAATTTCTTTCAAGGGTTTTTCGGATAATTGCATGTCATCAAGCATTCTATTCAGCATAAACACTTCGGTTGGAATATTTTCATCGCTTACTTCGGTATCCGATGCCTCTTTCGTTTTTACTGATTCAATGGGGACTGCTCCCCCTCCCTGGCCAAACAAGGTGGAATCGCCTGTTTCTTTATCCTGGCTCATGGCATATAAATGGGACAAGCGTGAGCGAATGGATGAAAAAGTACTTTCCATTCCCTGTATCTCCTCACGGATTTTTTTGAATTGAATTTTTGCATCTTTTTGCGATATTTTTAATTTATCCACTTGATGCAGCGTACTTGTGTGATTTATTATTAAAACAGAGCTTATGACGACGATACTTGTAAAAGTAGTTAAAATAATGGAAAAAGTAAAGTTGGAAATATGAAAATTTTTGGCTTTTGCATCATTGTGAGGAACAAGCATCAAAGTCAAGCGTTCTTCCTGCTTTTTTTTAATGTACCGCTTGAAATTATCGAAATTTCGGGCAATATATCCAATAATTGAATGAAACAAATTATCAGATGATCGAATTTTTGAATCGATAATGTAAACTTTATTACTTTCGGACTTTTTCTTTTTCAACATAAACTGATTTAAGGTGCATTCATCAAGATTTATGCCGTCTGTCAATTCTTTTTTAAGTTTAAAATTTTTAAGTTTAAAACTTCTGATCCTGGAAGTCGAAATTCACTCAGAGTGATTTAAATTCGCGCAGTTTTGTGGCGGTCGCGCCGCAAAAACAAGCATTTTACTGCCTCCTGACGTAAATATCGAAGTTCATGCCCATGCTCTTTTATTAAACATATACTTAACATATGTGTATATATTTTTATTTACAGATTATGTAATCTTTCAATAGTGCTGTCATGTGGTCAGTAAAGCATTCTCGCTCATTTATACACTCTCCGGAGCTTGAAGCGATTTCTTCATGGAACAAGCAGGGGGTGGGGCTTTTAACCGGATATTCCGGAATTTTTTTCCTGTCGCACATCTGGCAATTTTACCTCGTACGGAGCGGTTATGTTATTCATAATATCGACTGCGCTATCCGTTTTGATGCTTATGCCATTGCCGAAGAAGCTCTTGGAAATCAAATCGCACCGGAAGACATTCACGATAAAATTACCGTGAGTCGTTGTTTTACCCCTTACCAGATACTCGATGAGACAAGAGATGTGATCCAGACCGCAAACCCTGACAGGCTTTGTTTTATTCTGGCGCCTTCCAAACAGTTTTTTGACGGGGATGTTTCTTTTGATGAAGGATCTTTTCTTCTAAAAAAATTGACCGGATTATTTCTGGATTTTCAAAAAAAATCCATTCCCCTGATGATTGTGGAAAAAGAAAACTATTCTCATCATGCTTTCAGGCTCTTTTATGCGGAAATTGTTAAAATGGCCAACCCTGTTTTTCGTTTAAAAATTATGCAGCAGCAGTTTAAAAAATATTACTCGGTTCGCATTTCTTCTACACAGGCAAACGAAAAAAAAGGAGAAAAGTTATGGGACGCACAGTCGCTCCTTATTCCATAAAAATGGATCTGGTGATGACCCGATTTGAAAGCTTTCGAAACGCGCTTCGGAGGGAAGACCAGAATCGTTTTGACGAACTGATGAGATATGCCCGTTTGCAGGTGCAGGCCGGAGTTATGGCTCAACATCCCAATGCCTTTGATTCCATGAGTATGGCCATGCATGTGAAGTTGAAACAGCAAATTGATGATCTTGCAATACGACTAAATGAACTGGAAAAAAAAGTACAAGCAGGTTAGATGGAAATCAGGGGTTTTTTATTTGACATTTATAATATCGAGGAAATGCTTTATATCTGGATCATCGATGAAAAGAAAAACCTGAATCTCGTAAAAGACTATTATTACCCCGTAATTTATGCAGACGCCCGGACTGAAATGCTCGGAAAGTTTGTAAAACGACTGATTGAACTCGATGCTCTTGCCCGTAAACCTCAATTTGTTGAAAAAATTCATTTTTATAAAAACCAGAAAATTCGCGTCCTTGAACTGGTAATATCGCGCCCTTCCATTTTAAGGAAAATTAAAAACAAACTTTTTGCGTTTTACGGGAAAATGGATATTTACCACAGCGACATAGATCCTGTTGTTGGCTATCTTTACCAAAGAAATCTTTATCCAACCGGAAAAATCAGCGTTGTTTGCAGGCCATACAATATTGTAGAACAAATACAATCGATGGAGCCCCATGATAATTACGAATACAAAATACCTTCTCTTCGAATCATGTATCTTTTTTTAAAGCACAGTCACAGATATGGAGTTTCAAAGCAAAACCCTCTTCAAATTGTCTCTAACGGAATGAAACATACATTTGCGACAAATAATTTTTCAGAACTTTTAAAAAATGTCAACCGGATTTTTCTATATGAAAATCCGGATGTTATTATTTCTTCTTTTGGCGACCAGATTATTTTCCCTTTTCTTTTTTCAATTTCCCAAAAATACAAAATTCCTCTGGAGTTTGATCGCGACAACATTGCGCCTTCTCGCAGGCATATTCAAACCAGAGGTACAAGTTTTAATACTTACGGAAGCTGGATTTATCGAGCTCCATCCTATCCTCTTTTTGGACGCTGGCATATTGATGCAGCCAACTCCTTTACCTTCAAGGAAACCAGCCTTGAGGGCGTTATTGAGATATCACGTCTCAGCCGGATTCCAGTTCAAAAGTTGGCAAGGGCGAGTACCGGTTCGGCGCTTACCGCCATTGAAACAAATGTGGGAATAAAAAAAAACTATCTGATTCCCTCGCAAAAATCACAAAGGGAGGCGCCAAAAACATGGTACGAGTTGTTACAAAAAGACAAGGGGGGTCTTGTGTTCCAACCAGATATTGAAAATGGGAAAACTCTTGAAAACGTTGTCCAGCTGGATTTTTCGCAAATGTACCCGTCCATTATGAATATTCACAATATAAGCCCCGAAACCGTAAATTGTCCGTGCTGCCAGAATGAATCTGGCGCAGAGAGAGTTCCGGAGCTAAACTATCACATTTGTCAAAAAAGAAGGGGAGTGGTTTCCGATTCTCTGGAGTTGATTCTAAACAGGCGAAAATATTTTAAAAATAAAAAAAAAACAGCAACAGGCGCCGAACAAAAAAGAGCCGTTGTTATTTCGGATTCCCTGAAATGGCTTAACGTGGTATCTTTTGGATACCTTGGTTTTCGCAATGCAAAATTTGGCAAGCTTGAATCTCATGAGTGTGTTACAGCCTATGGACGGAACAAGCTACTCAAGGCAAAGGAGATTGCGGAAGACTCCGGTTTTAATCTTGTACACGCCATTACTGATTGTATATTTATCCAAAAACCTGACGGCTCCTCTATAGATGAGGAGCATATGAAAGATATCTGCGATATTATTTTCAGAGAAACCAACATAGAAATGAGTATTGAAGGTATTTTTTCCTGGATTGTTTTTTTTTCATCAAAGACAAATACTGGTCTTCCGGTTGCCAACCGGTATATGGGAAGATTTAATAACGGAGAGTTAAAATACCGCGGAATTGCATCTCGCAGAAAAGATACTCCTTTGTTTATCAAGAATGCCCAGATGCAAATTCTTGAAGCAATGCGCAAATGCGATACTGTCGGCCAGTTAAAGGAGCTGCACCCTGAAGTCCATGATATTTTTAATCGCCATGATCTCCGCATTCAGGAGGCAAACATTCCCTGGAAAGAATTGCTTTTCAGAAAAACCGTTGGAAAGTACATGGAAGATTATGCAGTAGAAAACGCAACATTGCTTTCCCTCCGGGAACTTTCTGAAAAAAAAATCAAAGTTCAACCCGGTGAAAAAATTCGTTACATAACGCTAAATCATAAAAGCCCTGACAGGAAAAAAAGATATATTACAGAAGTATCTGGCTTGACGCTTACCGCGAAGTGTGGGAAAACTTTGCTCCTGAAAATTATTTTAACCGCCTATCTTCTGCGACAAGCAGTTTGTTTTAATTTTGTCCGCCAACGACTTCGATAACCGGGGGATGGGCGGCAGCCACGCGCCGCCCAAGGGGGGATAGAAAATCCGTTTCCAGAAAAAAATTCTTCCCCCCTTTACTTTTAACAGTCGAAAGCAAGCAGGTTTATTATAATGTAACCAAGGGTTGTGTATGTAAACCAATTCTATGGAGGAGCGTGTGAAAATGGGCATAATATTTACCGGGGTTTTCTGGGGCGTCTTTTTAATTCTTGTAGGTATTTCTGTTTTAATCAAGATCTTTTTTAATATTGATTTTCCGGTTTTCCGGATCATTTTTGGTCTGCTTTTTATTCTCATTGGCGTCAATATTCTTACTGGTCGCCATCTTACGGGAAGGCATATTTCCTGGACGGATTCTGGAAATGTGGTTTTCAGCGAAGGGAGGTTTACCGGTAATAATACCACCGGAAAATACAACGTTATCTTCGGCAAGGCCGAAACCGATCTTTCGGATCTTCCCAAAGGAGATTCGTCTTCCATTGAAATTAATACAATTTTTGGCGATAATACTGTTTATATCAAAAAGGGGATGACGGTTCTTGTCAAGGCAAATTCTGCATTTGCCCAGACCGACCTCCCGGATGCCAGCATGGCGGCCTTTGGCACCTCGCGGTTTACCACGCCTGAATATGACCCGAAAAAACCATTTACCAAAATTGCTTTAAACACGGTTTTTGGCGCAACCCGGGTTCGCTATAAAGAATGAGCGGCCTTTGCCCAGATCTTGTAAAAACATTATGGGTTGCACAGGGCAGGGGATTTTCAAATTTACATTAGCGCAGGAGCCGGAACATGGGGGTCTCCCATTCGGCATACATATAATAGTGAAGCTGCCTTAAGCACATTAAAGTGTTTGTAAAATAACAGGACATAATGCTGTTAATTATTTCCGGAAGTTTTTATTCCAGATCGGATTATTTTGATCTTCCGGATGCAATTTGTTTTTATCCACTTCATTTTGATGCCAGTACGACTTGTCAATGGCGCCCTCGCCATAACTCATTTTTTTATCATGATAAAATGGACACCAGAAGTTTTCCACAACCTTGACGAGGTAGGTATGCCATTGAAAGAGGGCTACGCTGTATGGACAATATCCTGTGCAATTAAACATCCAGAAAATTACCGAGCGCGACCATGTTGAAAAAAAATGCCGTTTTTCCATTATAATCTGGGTTTTAAACGTATATCTGAAGCTTTTCCTGTCGGGCAAAAAGTCTTTGTAGGTAAAAACATTTTGTGCGCCGATCATTTTTAAATGAAGCCACGTAAGCCATGAGCTCAGCATTACGATCGGAAACAGGAAAAGAGGAAGATACACAACGGGAACTCCAAAGAATATCCGGTAGAAGGGAACATTGCGGTAATTATCTCCAATACTGACCCTTGCAGCTTCGTCGATATAAATTTTGTTATTCCTTTTTGCTGGACGGAGAATCTTTTGAGCCGGGGAAACAAAATCCTGTTTTTTAAATTTCATAGTACTATTTAGGAAAATGCAACAGAAAATCAATTCTTAACTGCCAGATTTACTCCAAATGTTCATAAGTAATGACCATGGGCAGGAACTCGAAATTTAGTCAGAATGATTCAAATTAGCGAGTTTTTGCCCGCAGATGGCAAAAAAACAAAATTATCGAACCAAGTCAGTACCATACAAATGTTTCTTGATTTTATCCAGCAATAAATTTGGGGCAAAAGGTTTTGTCAGCCATGCCCGGATTCCAGGATTGTGGCCGGGTTCAATTTGTACCGGATGATTTTCTGAGGTAAGCATAAACAAGGGGATATTTTTTTCCTGAATAGCCTTTGCAAATTCCATTCCATTCATGCCTGGCATGTGATAGTCACAAATGATCAAATCAATACCGTCAATCATCGTCATTGCTTTCAAGCCGTTTTCCGCTTCAGTAACTGTAAATTCGCTTTCGAGCAATGTTTTTACAATAGTTCTCGTGACGCTGTCGTCTTCCACAATTAATATTTTTTTCATGTATATTCTTACCGTTAAAAAAAATCCACATCTCCAATATCCGCAATATTGCGATTGATGGTTTCATTGGTTGATTTTAAATCCAGATTGATCAGGGCAATGTCAATAGCATTCGGGTGATAGATATTTATCAGTCCAGTTTTTCCTCTTATTTTGCTTTGAAATTTATTTACATGTATGTATGATCTGGCGCTTTCATAGGTGGTCTGATCAAGCAGACAATCCACATGAGCCTTTTTGGTCAAATTTTGCAGCCGACTGGCGGTATTTACAATATCTCCAAGTACTGTACATGTCATTTTATGGGAATTACCGATATTTCCTGAAAACATGCTGCCGGTGGTTATTCCCAGGCCATACTGAATGGGAATGGAGAATTTGTGAGTTTGAAATGCCGTCCGGATATCATGGACACATTTAATAGCCCGAATCGAATCATAATCGTATACAACCGGATATCCAAATGTAGCAAGAATACCATCTCCAAGTATATTGTTTACGCTGCCCATATTTTGATAAATAATATCAATAACAAGATTCATCACGTCATTGAAATGTTCGGCCAGTTCAAATGGGCTGACAGTCTCGGCAAGAGCAGTAGAGTTTCTTATATCAAAAAACAAAATAGTGGCGTATGTTTTTATTCCATTGTTTGTTTTTTCGTTAATGATATGCTCTGCAATCTCCTCGGAGACAAATTTCTTTAAAATTCCTTTTTCCTCAACAAGACGATCCTGATACAATCGCATTCTGATCAAATTTGAAATTTTCATGAGAAATTCTATTTGACGCAGCGGTTTATATTGAATGTCGTCGGCTCCGTTTTCAAGGGCAAGAATTCCGGTATCTTCAGACATATCAGTAGTTAATACCATTAAAATGGCAGTTGTCAGTTTTTTGAGGTTTTGCAATACCTCAATAGCGGGAAGTTGGAGAATATCAATATCGAGTATAATCAGGTCATAGTGCGCATTCGAAATTTTCGTAAATCCTTCATTTTCATCGCTGATAATATCAAAGCGGATATTCATTTTTTGATTGATTCGCAAATACGCTTCAATTTCCTTGAGCAATCCTCGCTGGGTCATATCCTGGGTAATAAATAAGGCTGCTGCTTCCATTTTTTATAATACTCATTCAGGCTGTCTGAATACAAAAACCGGGTAATTGGAGGATACACTATTTTTACAATAGCGGCAAATAATTAGATTGATTATAAATTTAAACAACAAAAAAGCCAGGTTTCGGTCGGTTTACAGTTTCCTGGCTTTTAATGCGTCCCCTAGGGGAATTGAACCCCTGTTGCGGGAATGAAAATCCCGAGTCCTAACCACTAGACGAAGGGGACAGAACCTGGTTGCTTCTTTTTTATGGAACAGCATTGTCAAATACTTCCTGAAAAATTTCTGCAACTTGAAGAAAATCCGGATATTCCGGATTTGAGACGGGCGGGAATCGAACCCGCGACCCAGTGCTTAAAAGGCACTTGCTCTACCGACTGAGCTACCGTCTCATTTTAAATTCTTGTTGTCAAAAAAGTTTCGTTTTACAGCCGGTCAAGTAAATTTATTTTTAAAGTCTGGCATACCGGGACGAAGAGTTTGCATGAATTTCAAGAATCAGATCAAAATGTATTAAAATGGGCAGTTTTGGGGAAGATTTTGCTTCTTGCCTCCAGTTTCAAGATAATCGTTGATAAACCATCGGGCATTTATGATAGGGATTTATGGACAGGAATCTTTTTCAACAACGCAGATCTGACTATATAGCCAACAAGAATATTCAAAAGAAAAACATTTCTATTTTTAACCAACTTCAGGATACTCAATATATTGTACCTGCTGATAACATGAGTTTAATTGGCAAGGCCGTAAACTTTGGGTGCAGCAAGGCATTAGAACTTTTGACCCGTTATGGAATATCCGTAAATGATCTTGCGGAATATCTTGATAGTTCTCCTGAAATCATACAGAATATAATTAGAGCCAATTTCCATGCAGATTTAATTTTAATAGATGGAGAAGATGCGACTTTACTCAGCGAAGAAAATATCAGACAATCCAGAAGTAATGCTGTTGAGGTATGCAATGCACGCAAAAACTATTCCTCGTTGATATACTACCGTCCTTCCGGAATAGATATAGAATACTGTATTGATGATGTTGTGGATGTACTGGAGGGAATAAATGTGACAGGCGCAGGCGTATATCCTCTGGACGGAATTATTTATCCGAAAGTAGAAAGTGTGCAGGAAATACGAATCATCCTTGATTTGATAACAGAAATAGAAAAAAAGAAGAATATTTCGCCAGATACTATAAAAATCCAGTTCCTTGTAGAAAGTCCGGGGGGAATTGAATTTTTATACGAAATTGCAAAAGCCTGTGAGGGCAGGCTTACTGGAATTATTTTCGGAATGGCTGATTATGCTTCCGAAATCGGAATTTCCAGTCTCGATGAAAATCATCCCATGTTCCAATTTGCCAAACAAAGGATAATTCATGCTGCATCTATTTTTCAGGTACCGGCCATTGATTGCATGAGCTTTAATTATCCTGTTGCCGATAAAACTATTCAGGATGTCCATCAAAACCGAAAATTGATTCTGGAGAGTATGCGCGATCTTCATGATTTATACATAAGTTCTATCCATATGGGAATGAGCGGCAAGTGGGTAGGGCATCCGCTTCAGCTTCTGGCTGCTAAAATTGCGGTGGAAAAAATATTTACGCAGGAAACTATAAATTCTCATCTCCAGAGTATGCTCAAATATGCAGATTCTGGATCCGGCGCCATGGTCGTAGACGGAAAAATGGCTGATCGAGCTACAGATCGAAGTATTCGTTCTTTTTTACGAAAAGGGGTTATAAAAGGAAAAATAAATCCGGATATAGCGCTTCAATCAGGCCTGATTTCACAGGCAGAGTTCGATATTATAGTGAATCGGGGCAGACGGGACTCGAACCCGCGACTTCCTGCGTGACAGGCAGGTGCTCTAACCAACTGAACTACTACCCCAGACCTGCGGAAGAAGCATAATAATTATTCAGGTCGTCAAGAAATAAATATTTGAAGGTTAGGCGGATTTAGGCTCGGTATAGAGATTGGGCATGAACTTGAAATTCAGTCAGAATATAGCAAAATGCGCAGTTTTGTATTGAAACTGGCTCTTTTATTCGCTACAATTATACCAGCTTGCTACTTCCCATAAGAGATCTTATGTCACATTGATGAATCTTGAATCCGGGTACTTTAAATGGCATGGGTACTACGTCAGTACTTATGTAAATGGATCTAACTAAAAAACATAATGATTGTCAGGACTGTGTAATATTATTTTTATGTAATGTATGGACTTTGCAGAACTACTTTCTACTACTGCATCAAAATTGAAACCAGATTCAGCAATGCTGCTATTTTCCCAGACTACGAAAAGAAGAAATCGAGATGTATTTTATGATTACAGAAATTCCTCGGACATTATTTATCTTACCGGTCTAAATATTCCAGATATAATATTATATATTTCCTCAGATAAAAAAATTATTTTTTATCTGAATTTCCCTGATCCTGGACAAGAAAGATGGACCGGAAAGATGATTACTCCGGAAATCCTGCAATCAAGATTCAAACTGGAAAAAGACAATATTCGGGAATCCAAAAATTTCTGGAATGATCTTCCGGAAATCCTGAAGAACAAAAGAAGTCTGTATATTGATTTTAATATGCAAAACGATGATTTTGTGAAAATAATAAAAGCAGTAAATGATTTAAATAAAAACAATCGAGATGCAACATGCGGCCCCGATCAGTTGCTGCACGTTGGGGAAATCCTGCATGAAGCACGTGTCATAAAATCCAGAGATGAAATAGAAAAAATTCAGCGGGCTGCACAGGTAACCCAAAAAGGTTTTATTGGAGTGATGAAGTTTACGCGCAAGCCTGGTGATGAGATCCTTTACGAATATCAAATAAAATCTGCCGTTGAATCCATTTTCAGAAATTCCGGAATTATGGATATCGCCTACCCCACTATCGTTGCCTCAGGGAACAATGCAAATTATCTGCATTATGCAGACCATAGCAGACAAATTCAGAGACATGATTTGATCTTAATGGATGCCGGCTGCGAATATATGGGCTATGCATCTGATGTAACGCGAACCTTCCCCGCAAATGGAAAATTCAGCGAATCTCAAAAAGAAATTTACAAGATCGTTCTTGAAGCGCAAAAAAATGCAATCGGATTGTGCCAAATCGGAAACACCTTTGAAGATATTCATAACAAGGCTGTCCATACTGTGGTATCCGGACTCTGGAATCTGGGTTTATTCAAGGAAATACCCGATGCGAACGATAATAAAGAGCGAATTCAACCTTTATCCATAGAAGAAGTTATTGAGAAAAAATATTTTCGGATTTTCTATATGCATTACACATCGCATTTTCTGGGACTGGACGTGCATGACGTGGGGAAATACTACATTGATGGCAAATCCAGATTACTGCAATCCGGTATGGTATTTACAGTAGAGCCTGGAATTTATTTGAGCGAAGATTATGATTTTATTCCCGAAAAATATCGCGGGATTGGTATCAGGATTGAAGACGATATTCTAATTACAGAAAATGGTCACGAGATACTGACGAAGGGCATACCAAAGGAAATAAAAGAGATTGAGGAGATAACAGCTTAGGATTATGGACCAAATTTTAAAGCTTCATAAGCCCAACGTTCTTGTCATAGATGAGGATGCAACAATGCAGGGAGTTATGACGGATTTGCTGGGCGAGCAGATGAGTATTCAATTTGCAAAAAATTATGCCGAAGCCTTAAAGTTTTTTGAAGAAACAGATTTAATTATTTCCGAAACCAATATCAGGGATATGGATGTAATTGAAATGATAAAAAAAATAAAGCATCAAAAACCCAATGTATTTATTGTAATTATTACATCCCGAAGGGATATGCATTTGGCTGTCGAAGTAATGCGACATGGGGCTATTGATTATATTTTGAAGCCATTTTCGATAGATGAAATTGCAAACCTTGTAGAAAAATATCTGTTTTTTGCGGTAAACAAACAATCCGATTATGATTTACTGGATATCATTGCTGAAGAAAGCAGAACTTTTATATTACCTACCAATATACACGTTGTCAGTCCTTTTGTGTATGAGTTTATCGAAATGATTAAACGCTTTCAGGGTATCAGTAAAAACGATATCTTTTCGATTCGCCTTGTAATTTACGAGATGCTTATTAATGCCATTGAACACGGGAATCTGGAACTCAATTATGAAACAAAAAAGAATCTTTTAAATACTGGAATAAACTATATAGAATATCTCGACAGCCTTAGTCAAATAGCTCCTTACAAAGATCGAAGGGTGGAAATATCCTATCATTATTGCCGTGACAATATATCCTTTAAAATAAAAGATGAAGGCAGAGGATTTGATGTAAAGAAATTCGAAAACAGGGATATAAAAAATGATCTGCTCGCCCTGCATGGCCGTGGAATTATTATTTCAAAATTCAATATGGATGAAATGACATATAACGAATCGGGCAATGAAGTATTGTTGAAGAAAAGGATTTAAATATATAAAAAATGAATTTAACCTCCATTCTTCGAAGGGAGAATGCCGATAAAGAAATGGATAATTTCGTTAGCGGATCCACAATAGATTGTTATGCAGGTTCCGCAACAATGATGCTGGATCGGAAACTGTGATTCTTGCATTTTTTAATTCAAAGGAAAAGTCCGCAATGAAAGCTCTGGAAATATTCGCTTCGTATACAGATTTATGCGAGAAAATATAATTATTCTTTTGGGATGGCTTAAAGTTTTGCATTAAAAGCGCCTTTAGCTCTTTATCGAAAATTCCCTGAAGGGGTATATGGGAGTAATGGCCTGGATATCGAATCGTTTGATTAAAAAAATTTATGTCTGAGTATTTTAGATGAATGATTGTGTCGAATGGAATCATCAGTTTTTGAATCATTGAGATGAATAGTTTAATGAAATTATTGCATGTAAAGCGCATCATAAAATTTAAGTATTTTGGGGAAAAGTAATCCGCGAATTCCATTTCTTCAATGGTATTAAAAGCAGATACATTAAACCTTGTTTCAAAGTATACTGCGTTAAAATATTTTAAAGCATTCTGGAAGTTCCAGCAATCTCTTAAGCTGTGGTTAGAAATATAATTTTTTGTTTGAATGTAATCCAGGGCAAGATTTGCATTTGTCATATCCTTTATACGCAGATTATTTTGAATAAGCCAGCAATAGAAATTTGTAAGGAGATTTCTATATGCAAAAACGGTATGCGCGTCGATCTCCCGTAAAGTTAGTTTATGATAATAATCAAACATTTGCTTCCTGAAAGGCAGAAATGTCATATCAAGGAACTGGAACATACTTCGATGCTTGCCCGATATGGATTGGAAAAAATCCTTTATGATATCATAGGTTTGCTGTCCAGGGTATATTCTGTTACTTAAGAGATATATTTTTATTTTTTCATTGTTTATATCCTCTGAATTTGTAGAAAAAAAGTTCATCAGCTCCTCAATATAATGATTCTGGGCTTGCTCTTTGAAATGCGCCATACATGTGTAATTGCCCGAATTGTCTTTTTTTTACAATAATCTAAAAAAAAGTATGATTTATTAAAAAAAACGCAGAATTAATCTTTGGTGATTAACCCTGCGGGCTTGAGGCGAAACTCGAAATTTACCTGGAATGATTTAAATTAGCGTGGTTTTGGCGCGCAGCGCCCCAAAACCACGCATTTTAATACACATCGATAGAAATCAATCTACATTGTATAGAATTTGACCATACGTTGGTATTGGCCAGACATTATGATCCACTATGACTTCAAGCGAATCTACGCTGGCGCGTAAATCTGCCATATTGGACATAATTGTTTCTTTGTAATATTTGCCATGCGCAAGAATATCGCCATGCGGTTCACTTGAAAGGTTTTTTTCCAATACATCCACATTTTTTTGGATTGATTTCAGTAAATCAGAGCTGCTTTTAAGCAAATTTTCCTGAACACTTGTATCCACTTTTACCCCGGTTGTTTTCACCGCATTGATACTGTTGGAGACAATGGTTATGAACTCAATGCCTGAAGGTAAAAACTGTCTTTTGGCCATTTTTAGCATGGTCAATGCTTCAATTTTTACTGTTTTTATGTATCCTTCAAGAATAATTTCAAAGCGGGATTGCAATTCCACTTTGGACAATACGCTATGCTTTTCAAAAATATCCACATTTTTTTTAGCGATAATGCCAGGAATGGCTTCCACAAGAGACTTGAGGTTCTGAAGTCCCCTGGAATTGGCTTCCTTAACCCAATCTTCAGAATAATTGTTCCCATTGAAAATAATTCTCTTGTGCTTTTTTACAATTTCCTGAACCAGATTAAAAGAATCCGCTTCGACATCTTTGCTTTTTTCCAGTTTATCCGCTATTTGCCGGAGAGCTTCTGCGACTGCAGTATTCAAGGCAAAATTTGGCCCTGCAATAGACGCCGATGAGGGAACCATTCTAAACTCAAACTTGTTTCCCGTAAAGGCAAAAGGCGATGTTCGGTTCCGGTCAGTAGAGTCTTTGGGCAATGACGGTAAAGTAGAAAGAAGGTTGGAGATAACTCCGCTTTCTTTAATGGATTTTACAGCTCCCGTTTTTTCAATTTGATCCAGAATATCGCTTAGCTGATCTCCAAGGAAGATTGAAATAATCGCCGGAGGAGCTTCGTTGGCTCCCAGTCTATGATCGTTTCCTGGATTGGCTGCGCTGGCTCTCAGGATATCCGCATATTCATCGACTGCCTTGATTACAGCCGCAAGAAATACAAGAAACCGAAGATTTGTATGCGGTGTGGCGCTTGGTTCGAGGAGATTTTCGCCTTCATCTGTACCCATGGACCAGTTGTTGTGCTTTCCCGATCCGTTTACGCCGGCAAATGGTTTTTCATGCAGCAAACAAATCAGGTCATGCCTCATGGCCACTTTTTTAAGTGAATCCATGATCAACTGATTGTGATCGGTTGCAATATTGCTGGAGCTGAATATGGGCGCAAGTTCATGCTGCGATGGAGCTACTTCGTTGTGTTTTGTTTTTGATGAAACGCCGAGTTTCCATAACTCTTCATCCAGATCGCACATAAACGAGGCCACTTTTTCTTTTAGAGTGCCGAAATAATGATCTTCCAGTTCCTGTCCCTTGGGAGGAGTCGCTCCAAAAAGAGTTCTACCGGTATACACCAGATCCTTTCTTTTTTTATACATATCCTTGCTGATTAAGAAGTATTCTTGTTCGGCTCCTACTGTGGTAATCACTCTTTTGGCGGTGGTATTTCCAAAAAGCGTTACAATTCGCATGGCTTGTTTTGATAGTGCGTCCATGGATCGTAAAAGCGGAGTTTTCTTATCCAGAACCTCTCCGGTGTAAGAATAAAACGCTGTCGGTATATATAAAGTTTTATCTCTGTAAAATGCCGGAGAAGTACAGTCCCAGGCCGTATACCCACGAGCTTCAAAAGTAGCGCGCAAACCTCCCGATGGAAATGACGAGGCATCCGGTTCTCCCTTGATTAATTCCTTACCGGAAAACTCCATAATGATTTTACCGTCGTTCTGCGGCGAAATAAAGGCATCATGTTTTTCCGCAGTTATACCTGTCATTGGTTGAAACCAGTGCGTAAAGTGGGTTGCCCCCTTCTCTACCGCCCAGTCTTTCATGGCGTTGGCTACGACTTCTGCCGTATCGGGATCAATGGGTTTACCTTCATCAATGCTCTTTTTTAAAGATTTAAAATACATTTTTGGCAATTTTTGCCGCATCGTGCTTTCATTAAAAACATTTTCTCCAAAATATTCATTGACCGAATCTTTTTTCCCGTTACTTTCCAATTCCGAATTCTTGTTCATTCATTTTCTCCTTTCTGGGTATCAGTATTGAGGTGATCTGAAATCGACCTTGTTCGTCAATCCTTTTCTCCATTGCTTTATTGAGTTCCAGACCATGCTCGCCTTGGGCATGACCCGAAATTCAGTCGAAATGCAAGAAATATGTGGTTTTGGGCAGACCCTGCCCCAAAGCCACGCTAATTTTCAGCATTTTGAGTAAGTTTCGAGTTCATTTCCATGTTCTGCTGATAATCCGGGTGCAATTTTTGTGCCACAAACTCAGGCAAAATATCCGCCAAAAAATGTTTAATATTTATGCAATTTGCTTAACATATACAAGGGGTGGCGCGAAACCATGTTCGCGTTAGGGGAGAAGCGAGTTTATCTATCCCGGAATTCTCCATTCTCCCCTTGTTTTTCAAATATTTCGTGGTGAAAAAAATCGTCCAATCCAATAGAAAATCCGAAGCATATTTTTTCCAGCGTGTCTATTCTTGCCGCCGGGGGGTTTTTACTTTCCAGGAGCTGAATGTGTTTGTAATCTACTCCCGATAATGCCGCCAGCTTTTCCTGGGTAAGAGCTTTTTCTGTGCGCAGCCCTTTAATTCGCAGTCTAATTTTAAATATAATATTATTATTTGTTGACACCGTATACAGACGGTATTAAAATATGCGTCATGCGAACACCTTGGTTATACGGTGCCCTGAAATTTTTCCCTGTTACCAAAGAGTTTTGATACATTATCGCAAGAATTAAGGAGGCTTTATGGGAATTCCGTTGTATCATTTGCGAATTATAGCAAAAATTGAACACCGCAGGAATTTTACCCTCCAATCGTGGGATCGACGGGACATTATTTTTGCAGCGCTTGAAAACGCCGGATTTCGCAAGCTCTGGGATTTTGAAACGCGCACATCGCATTGCATCGGATGGGAATATTATTTTTTTAATCATCAGAGCCTCATGGCTCGCGTTACAATCTGCCAAATTCCTGGCAAGCATATTGAAGTGCAGTTTTGCTATCCCAACTACTAAAATACGCGCCCAAAAACGCGCTAATTAAATCTTTCTGACTGAATATCGAGTTCATGCCCAGGCTCACTTGAAAAGCTGACCTAATTAGGGGGTGACACATTTCTGATTTACATGCTGCAACCAAAATAAAAAAGATTTTCGTATATGAAATCCATTTATAAAAATAAACAAATATTTTCCTGGATGCTCAATGACTGGGCAAACTCTGCGTTTGCAACTACCGTAATGGCCGGTTTTTTCCCGATATTTTTTAAATCTTACTGGAGTTCGGCCGATCTGGTCAATGTCAGTACGGCCAAACTTGCCTTTGCCAACTCTTTTGCAGGAATATTGATTGCTGTTACAGCGCCGTTCCTGGGCGCCATTGCCGATCGTTCCGGAGCCAAAAGAAAATTCTTATTGTTTTTTACCCTTTTGGGGGGTCTTTCCTGCATTTGCATGTCGTTTATTGCAGCCGGTCGCTGGCAATCCGCAGTATTTTTTTATGTGTTGGCCAGCATTGGTTTTTTCTCTTCCACCATATTTTACGATTCCATGCTCACCGATGTTACAGATTCTGAAAAGGATTTTGACAATGTCTCCTCTGGCGGATACGCATTGGGCTATCTTGGCGGGGGAATTTTATTTGCCGTCAATGTATGGTGGACATTGCAGCCTTCCTTGTTTTGTTTTTCCGGAAAAGCTGCTGCGGTTAAAGGATCGTTTATGAGCGCAGGAATTTGGTGGATTATTTTTTCTTTACCGCTTTTTATCACGTCACGCAAAAATTCCAAAATGAATGCTGCAATACATTCCTCTGCTGGAAATGACATTAAAAGCGCCTTTCAACAGATCAGACAAACCCTCCATGAGATCAGACATCTAAAAGTAATTTTTACCTTTCTTGTTGCCTACTGGCTATATATAGACGGCGTTGATACCATCATTCGAATGGCTATAGATTACGGTTTGTCCATTGGATTTTCCCAGGTTGATTTGATTACCGCCCTTTTAATGATTCAATTTCTGGCATTTCCATTTACGTATATTACCGGAATGTTAGCGACAAAAACCGGCACAAGGCAGATGATCTATTTTTCCATTGCAATTTATATTATCATTTGTATATGGGCTGCCTTTTTGAGCCATAAATGGGAGTTTTTTGCCATTGCCTTTTTAATATCTATGGTTCAGGGAGCCACACAGGCGCTCAGCCGTTCCTATTTTGCCAGCCTGATTCCAGCAGAAAAATCTGCCGAATATTTCGGGTTTTACAATATGCTGGGGAAATTTGCAGTAATTCTTGGCCCCATTCTCATGGGAATTACCAATCTTTTTGCGGGATACCTGATCCATGACGCTGCGATGAGCGCCCGCATTGGAATGTTATCTGTGGTTTTGTTGTTCATATCCGGCGCTTTTATGCTTTCCCGCGTTGATGAAAAGGCGGGACGCCTCGAAAAAAAATTCCTTTAAAATGAAAATGAAATTGGCGATGAAGATGCGTGTTTGCCGATAATACTGATAAATGGAATTGAATAATATCATTTCAAAATTCCTCCCCTGGTCTGACAGCGTCCATGGAATTATTATTACAATTGTATCTTTTGTCATATTAACGTTCTTTAAAATCATGGAAACTGCCCGCGAAATGGCAAAAACCCGGGATGAGTCCGAAAAATTATTTTCCGGGCAAACGGAAAGTTTTTTAGATTTGACTTATGCAGGCGATAAAAATCAAAATATCCATGAATTGCATTTTCACGAAAATTCAGAACCAGACGTTGAGTCAGAAAATTCTGACGATCAGGTTGAAATTGCAAATATTCCTGATAACTCTACAATCGCTTATATCCCTTCCGTAAAAAGCGCCGGAATAAAATCCAGTTCATCTGAAGCAATCAGTCCGGATCATTTGTTTGAGCATATCAAACGGGAACATCAAGATGACCCGGAAATAGAAAACCTTTCATTTTCAGATAAATCCCGGCAAATACCTTCCGGAGCATTGCGGGAAATCTTTAACAAAAAATTAAATAACCTGACAAGTCGCTTAGGCGACCTTAAACAAAAAAGGTTTCCCTTTTATACTTTAAAAAATGGAATTATTCAAAGATTCTTTTTGAATGACCGGCGGGATATTGTAATTGAGGAATTGTTTGAATTATGGAGAATGGGGTATCAGCACCCTGCTCTGCCTGAAATTTTTGTTCATTACTTTTTTTCGATAAAATCTGCCATGGCCAATAAAGTGCTGAAAAGTATTTTATTCCAGGAAAACCTTGATGGTTCCACACAAAAAAGAATTTTGTTTTATTATCAGGACATATTGAGCTGCAAAGTTTCAGATCATGAAATAATATCTGATTATTCCGGAAACCCGGAAAATTTATTTTGCCTGAAATTATCTCTTGATATACATCGGGGAATTAAATTAACCAGAAAATTGTGGAATGAGTGGGAAAATTTATTTTTGCACGATGTGCATGAGGATCGCAAGGGAGAATTTTTCCTGTTTTTTTATGAATTGCTGCAAAAAAATATTTCTTTTATTGTTCATTATTTGTTGATTCACAGGTACAAACATGTTATGACCAGCCAATGGCGCATCTTTATTGAAAGGCAGGCTTTTTATCACGGACATTTTGAAAAACTGTCCCTGTTGACATTTATGCCGCCGGAATACGCCTGTTTGATAACAAAAACACCCGAAGAGTCTCAACATATCCGGAGTGACTTGCTGACCATGTTGAGAAAAAAGCCCTTTTTTGAACTTCATTGCTTTCTTGCTCATTACATCAATTTCTCCCAGGAACTGGATACGTTTGAGATAGACTATGGAAAAGTAAACCAGTACTTAAAAAATCTGGAATTAGTTCATACGCAATCCGGTTTTATGCCTCAGGCAATACGGTTTATTTTATACCTGTATTTCTATCAAAAAAAGGATTTTCAGAAAATTAATTTTATGACGCCATATATTCATGGAAAGGTGGGGAAATTTATTCCCAAATTATATCATGTACGTCTCCTTTTCCGAAATCGACAATACGAAGATGCATGGAATGAAATCAATCAATTGTGGGATCAAGATGAGGAAAATTTATTGCTAATGAATGAGGCGGCAGTTTATGCATATCATTCGGGAAGAATGAAAGAAGCTGAACAATTGTTTGGCAAAATGCTTGCTCTTTACCCGGACAACGTTCAGGTGCTTCACAATAAAGCGCTTTTTTTGCAGCGCAAGGCAAGACTCGTTATGGGAAATGATAAAATTTCGGAATCCAATTCCTTTCATAATTACCAGACTCGCTAATTTTACAGAGAATATTCTTCAATTTCTCTTGCAGCAACAATTTCCAGTTTCAGGCCTTTTTTTGTAATTAGCGTTCTATAATGATCAACAATCGTATCGATTTGAAGATCGGTTCGATTGGGGTCGTGGTGCGTCAATACTACCCGTCCAACGCTGGATTTTATGCATTGATTGACAATATAATTTATATTTGCATGCCCCCAGCCTGCATAGAGTTTTACTTCCTCCGGGAGATATTGGGCATCCGCAATCAACAAATCAGAATGCTCAATAAAAGATCCATAATCAATATCGGATAAAATATATTTTTCCGTATCGTTCGGGTTTTTCTTCAGGTTTGATTCAGGTTCATGGTCAGTAATTACACAAAGCACTTTGCCTCTGTGCTCAAACCGGAAACCGAGAGTCAATATTGGATGATTTACACGGATATTTTTTATACGGAGCGTTTTCAAGGTTATTATATTTTCCTGCAAATGCTCATACCTGATTTGAGCCTTGATTTTACCAAGATGAACCGGGTTTACATATTCATTCGCCAAAATATTAAGGATTTTCTCCAGAGATGCCTGCTCATATTTTGGATAATAAATAGTTATATTATTTTCAGGGTTATACAATGGAAGAAAAAACGGGAATCCCTGTATATGATCCATGTGAATATGAGTAATAAACAGTTTTATGTTATATGGCGTTGGTTTGCTGACCAGCTCCTGCCCCAACTTGATAATTCCAGTTCCTGCATCAATGATCATTAAATCATTGCTATCTTCCAGTCTTAATGCAATACACGATGTGTTCCCACCATACCTCGAGCTTTGAACCCCAGGCGCCGGAGTGATACCTCGCGTTCCATACATACGAATCTTCATAAAGTTTTGTCAAATAAATTGAGTAGTCAATCTTATTTTCGGTGGATTGAGTATCATTCCTTATCAATTGCAATTAAAAAAGAACGCTTTTAAACTGAACGGGTTCGATGGCTATTTTCTGACAATGGCTTTTTGGAGGTTCAATAAAAACCTTTCAAAAAGAATTTTTTCTCTTGCAAGAAAAAAACGGATGTTGGTATCCTGATCTTTATCCAGCACATCGATTTCTTTTTTCATTTGATCCAGATGCCGGATTTCATCATTAATAATTCCATCCAGTTTAATTTCAAGTCCCGCTTCTGCCAACAATCTGGCATAAATATCATACAACCAGTTGGCGCGGACCTCAATAACAAAACTCACATAGATATAGCAAAGATAATTAAATTCAGGAGCATAATCTGCACTTTCCTGTAACCGGCGCTTGACCATACTGTCTAACGATTGCATATACCGGTAGCCTGAAAAAGGACAAATCATGTGTTTATAATCATAAAACCGATAATGTTCATCACTTTGAATTCTGCCCAGCATTTGTTTCAGTAAAAGAGCATGCCGCGCCTCGTCAGAAGCATGTTTGAGTACGGATTCGCCAATATATCGATTTTGCTGCGTTTTGAATATTTTTCTGCTTCCCGTAAATTCCAGGTAAGAAAGCAAGTTGAGCCATTGGCAATGCAGGGTTTGGCTGGAAATAATTTTTACCAGTATTTTTTCCATTTCTGGAAATTCAGTTGCTGTGGATTCGGGCATCTTGCTAAAAATTTGGCGTATTTGTGCGCGTCAAGGAATTAACGGTTTTGAATACCCGTTTAGAAGAATCAGTTTTTCCTCATTTCTGTCGCGCGTTATCAAAGTAACTTCATCAGGGGCTATTTTCATCTGACCGGAAAATGAAAACTTTCTTGAATTGCCTTCATTAGAAAAAAATTCAACTGTTACTGGATAAATCCCGCTCTTTAAATCTATTTCTTTGAAAACAATCAATGGTCTGTCTTTTCGTAAACCCGCAGGATGAATGACGCTTTCACCATGAATATCTCCAATTTTGTATTTTAAAATATAGGGATAATACACTTCTCTGCATTCGCGGGATTTTCTCATGTGTTTTGGCTTTGATAACATTTCTTTTTCCGACAGGTCACGGCAAATTTCGTCTCGCTGCCCAGCCAGTTTCCAGGAGAACCGGAGTAATCCTGTATTTTCCTTTGTTGGAATATAAATTTGGCTTGCGCCAGCAATGGAAATATAAAATAAAAAAAGAAACAGGACTCCCAGAGCTCCATTCCACCGCGATATTTTTTTTCTTGAATTGCCTTCAATCAAGGATCGCAAATCAAAAAGTTTGTCGTCTCCGCCTGACCAGAAAGAAACTCTTTGTTCGTTTTGAATTTCGGGCAACGTTGGTTTTCTTTTTCCTTCTACTCTTTCTTCCAATAATGTATTTCCAAATCGAAAAACACATTGCGATTCGGCGCAACTAATCAAGGCCACCCGTGAGAAATGCCCCAGAGCGGAATGAATATGCGCCGAATGTAAAATTCCCGTGCAGGGTAATTCATATAATGCATAATTTCCAAAGCCGGATTTTTTCAGGTAGCGATTTACATTTTCATTGTACTTGCAGGAAAACACAAGAACATCTTTTTTGGGGGCGCCCTGTTTTTTTTCATTTTCTACCATAAATATTTTTAATTCATGCAGAATATCTGTTCCAACTTTGCCCTCTGGTCCAATAGCAAAAACCCGGCACGAGGCAGAACAAAGACCACAGCCCACGCACTGGTTTGCATCAATATATGCATATTGTTCATTTCTATTTTGCGTATCCGGACGATCCTTCATTTCGATGGCTCCATAGGGACAATCATAATAGCATTGTGAGCTGCCATTGCATTTTTCCAGATTGACTTTTGAAATATATTTTTCCTTTAATAATTTGGGTTTTGGTTTCCAGATCAGAGGAAGCAAGAACAATAAAATCGGCATTCCAAATAAATAAAATGAAAGCATTAATAATGCGTTTTTCTTTGAAAACAAAAACCATCCGGAGTAAAATATATCTACGGGAAAGGTTACTCCAAGAGAGAGCAAATCAGCTTTTTGTATCAATGGAGCGGAGATGATTATAGAAGCGATAAGCAATGTAGCGCCGGATGCGATCATCCTTTTTTTTCCCGGAAAAAAGTCGGGGCGAGTTAACCGCGATGTATGCAGCCAGAGCATAATAGCCATGCCCAGAGGTATAGCTACATGGGTAAAAAGATTAATAAAGAAAAAGGTGGAATCCGGCTCTTTTTCTCCGCTGAATATCGAAGCGAGGGCTTCCGAAGAAAAATGTAAATAATCCAAAAGCTGCGCTCCGCGTACAGCAATCAGTTTCGCATGGTTATCCCAAACCATCACATAGCCTGTATATGCCGAAACAAAAAGTAGTCCTGTATTAAAAACGCCGGTAACCCAACTGAACAGTCGCGGTCCCCACGTCTTGCCTTCTACCATCATTTTGAGGATATGAAATGTGATCGTGATCAGCGCAGCATCTGCGCTATATCGATGCATGGCGCGCAACCATCTGGCAAGATAAACCATTTCCTGAATATTCACGATCGATTGATACGGATCCGAAATTTTGTAAAAAAAAATCAAGCCTCCCCCGGAGACAAAAGCAGCGGACAGAAAAAAAACTGTCCAGGCTCCGGTTTGCGCAAGAGGATTCAGGCGGGAGGAAAATATTCTATTTAAACCCGAATTTAAAACAGAATAAAAAAAATTCAGAAAATGTATCATAACCGGATATTTTTTCCGGGAATACATCGATTCAGATATTTTTTCAGCCATTATTAAATTCCTTTATGCAAAGCATCGCGTATCAAGCCTGAATCAGGATTATTCAACTTGAAAATTATATGCGAATTGCCGTCAAGAATATATACAAAAGCTGGATGAATAATTTCGCCTGTTTTCTCATTGCGGGAACGCGGAACATTTAGCGCATCAAGCAAACTGTTTATTTTTGCATTCTCACGCGAAGTAATGATGCTTGCAAAAGGAGGAAGCTTCCATTCATCGGAAATAACTTTCATCATATTGGGCGTGTCTCTCCACGGATCCAGCGTAATGATATATAGGCGAGCTGAATTGTTGGCCTGCTTTTGAGAAACAGCGAGATTAAAATCTTCTACGCCGCGAATACTGTTCTTGAGAATTACAGGACAAATGGTCTCACAATGCGCATATGCAAATGTCAAGACTGCCGGCCCCTTGATATTTGCATTCCCAAACAAAGTTTCTCCATTATTATCGTCCATACAAACGAAAGAAAAGTTCGGCAATGCAATATTGAATTTTGAATAACTTTCAATGGATATTTTGCTTTCCCTGAAAGAATCGTAAGAGATTTTTTTTTCGATTTCCATTATTTTTATTTTTCTTATGGCCCAGACAACCTCCCATAAAAATAACACGAAAAGTATAGAAAATATAAAAAAGAAAATGGATATCTTCCCGGAATCATATCGTATTGTATTTATTACAATTGATGGCGACCAGATAATCAAAATAGCAATGAGCATCATTAATGGGCTGAAAAATAACGTTAGCCAGCCATAACCAGCCGGCATTCCATTGGCTTTGGCGCCAAAGCAAATACTTCTAACAGTAGACAGCCACCCTGAAGTGTTTGTGGCTATGGGAGAAAATGCAATATACCAAAGGGCAATGACCCCAACCATCCAAATGGTTAGCGCCATTGCCCCCGATTTGCTGAATTTTTCCGAATTCACAAACGTCCTGATTAACCAACCTTCCAGATGGAAGCAAGCATTTTCCAGTTTACAAAATAATACAGCACAAAACAGACCAGAAAGACAAAAGCCAGAACAACCGTTCCCTTGGCTCCTTCTTTATGCACCTGTTCTACATTGGCTCCTGTATAGCTCTGTGCCGGCAGTTTTAGTACTCCCTGTGGAATACCGCTTTCGCCATTTTTTATGGAATCAGCTGTTACTGGCTTACCAAAAAATACCGTAACGACTGCAATGGTAATAAACATCAATGCTCCCGCAGCTGCCAGTAAACCGCCTATTCCCATAACTGCCTGAAATAAATTAATCGTATCAGGAAACGGTGGTTGAAATGGCGCCTGGGAAAAAGTAGAGTCCCAATGCCTTCTTGGCACGCCCATGGATCCTAAAAATGTCATGCCCATACCCATTATGGCAATGCCAAAGCCGAAAAAGTATGGCTGTACTTTTGCCATTCCCCAGAAAGCCACTCTTTTTCTAAAAATCAGCGGGAATACGTAGTAGCTTACGGCCATAAATGCAAGAGCCGTGCCGCCGACAACGGTCACATGAAAATGACCCGGAACGCGCAGCGTATTATGCACCATAATGTTAATTTGCTCCGTGCCAATAGTTACGCCGGTAATCCCGCCCATAAATCCAAAAACAACCAGCGAGATCATCATGCCTGAAAATCCAGGATCGCTCCAGGGAGCCTTGCTGAGCCATTCAAATAAGCCATTTTTAAACCCTCGTAACCGCTGCCCCAGCTCAATTCCGCCAGGAACTGTAAAGCCGTGAATCATGCTGGCAAGAACCGCCAGATACATGGCATATGACGTGTTCCATATTTTCCATGCCGGACCCCATCCCGGATCAACCAGGAGGTGATGGGCTGATGCCATTGAGATAAATAAAATATACAGAACAAAAGCCATTCTGCTGATTTTTTCATTCAAGACTACTCCGCCAACCGTTAAACCTGCCAGCAGATACCATACCGATACCATGGCCGCCACATTGATCTGTTGAGATGAATGTCCCAATCCCCAAAACATGAGTCGATACACTTCGGCATCCATGGGCATTAAATCCATAGACCACAACAATGTGGGTATGAATATCAAAGCCCCATGCAACAATGTGATAATGGCAATGATACATGCGGTTAAAGCGCCAAATACCACAAGTGGAATAGATCCTTCATATGTTTTATTTTTCCTTGCCACCGCGAGCGACGCCAAAAATAAAATGCAAACTATCAACGCGCCCACCGCAAATAAAATAATCCCGAGGTAATACAGAGGATCGGCTTTTAACGGCGGATACGAAGTAAACATCACATCGGCTTTTCCGGAATAAACCATTACGTTTACCAGCAAAGAGCCAACGACCATCAATACAAAACTCAGCCATCCAAGCCCAGGAGCTGGCAGTCTTGAGTTTAGCAAAACGGGACCGGCAAAGTAAAGAATGGCCATTTCAAAAAAAATAATAAAGAAAATCAGCATGTCAAGCCCATGAAACGTAACAAAGCGGTAATACATTTCGGGCGATAACAGGTGAAAAATCTGCCAACGCGTCAGCAATATACCCAACGCTGCAATGACGCCAAAAGTAAAAATACCACCGCCATTACGGCATTAACCTTTATCAGATTTTCTGCGTTCTTGTCCACTTTTAAACCCGTCACCGGACAAGTTCGAAATAAATTGGTTATACTGCTCATATTATTCCTCCACAATTATTTCGCCGATCATGTTGTGGTGATTGATTCCGCAAAATTCATTACAAATTATGTAGAAAGTCCCCGCCTGATCAGGCGCCATTTTTAAACCATAGTCATAACCCGGCACAACCTGAAAATTCAGGCGGGCAGGATACAAACTAAACCCATGATTGGCATCCAGCGATGAAAGGTGAATCGTATATTCCGCGCCTTTTTTAAGCTTTAAGATCGGACTCCATTGCCACATACGAGCTGCAATATACACATCGCTGCCGGCAGGAGGCTGAACGACAGGAATTCCCTTTTCTTCACCTACCTGATAATCTTTGATAAATTTGTTTAGCCGGGTTTCAAATTCATCTGCAGTAACACGCGTCCGAATCCCTGCAGGATTTTGTCCGCCTTTAAAATGCCATAATGGCATCATGGCAAATAAAATCAAACACCAGATAAACGAAATTATCACCCATCGTTTCTCCTGGGCTGGAGCCGGTTTCCACCATATTCCTTTTACGGGCATTATACCCGAATGCAATTCCATATTTTCCATATATGGCTCCTTATGGTAAAGTTCCCTTTGGAAGAAAAAGTACTTCGTAGAGACCCCACAAAGTATAAAAAACAAACATCACAACAATTCCGGCTGTGAGCAAAAGAAATGGACTGTCGAGCATTTTTTGACCTATGGGGATTAAATCAGATTTTTCCCCTTTTGTTTTAGATTCGTTACTCATATTCTCTCCTTCCCGTTTCACCGCAGGGAGAAATGTTGAATCGCACTAAAACTGAATTTTGGCAAACCGATTCCGGTGTGAAAAAACACTCATCCTCGATATAAACAGATACTTTGAGTATATACTTGATTTCTCTTCGCGGCAAATAATCAAGCGCTTCGACAGATGCAATGGCTTGAGTATCACAAATCCCTATCAGTTTCCAATATTATTTTCCGATAATATATTATTCATATGAAGAGCCATTCAAAATTGTACGCGATTATTTTTATAATTCTGCTTGTACCCGCGTTTTTATTTTTTTTTAAACCCGAACTAAGCCTGAACAATAAATTTCTCAGACTCAGTTGGGGTCAGGGATTAAATGAAGTTTCAACCGCTATTAAAAATAAAAAAAGCGGCGAACTTTTCAATAAAATATACGGTAACTTTCAAACAAAGGTTGATCCGGCGTATGCTCGCCAGTCATTGAAATATAAATACTATGACTATTTAAACCATTCTAAAAATCAGGCGGGAAAGTTTATCCAGAAATGGAAGGTGTTTATTTCATAAATTTTCATTTTTTTAAAGGGGGCTTTGCTGCCCCCTTCGCTTCAACCGCCGGAATATCATGGAAGGGAACGGTTACAACCGTTCCCTTCGAACCGCCCGGCGTTTTCCGCTAACCCCCCGCAATATTGAGTCTGGTAATGCTTTTACGCGGCGCCCCATCCGGCGTCGGCATTGATAATGGCTCCGTTTATATTTTTGGAATCATCGGATGCCAAAAATAAAGCCAGATTCGCAATGTCCAGGGGTTGTAAAAAAGCCGGAATGATTCCTCCAAATACTCCAGCCCTTTGAGAACCAAAAGCGGATAATTTGTCTTTAGGCATGGTGTCGGCGATATTGGTAGCCGTTCCTCCAGGGCAAATTGCGTTACATCGAATGCCTTCTTTTGCGTAAAACCAGGCCGTATTTCTGGTTAACCCAATAAGCCCGTGCTTGGATGTAGTATAGGCAACACCGGCGGCACCTCCATGTAACCCTGCAGTAGACACCGTATTGATAATCGATCCGCCTTTGTTTTTTTTCATAAAGGGAACGGCTTTCCTCGTGGCGTACATGGGACCGAAAAGGTTGATCTCGAGAACTTTGTTCCATATTTCATCGGTGACCTCGTCAATGCCCTGCATATAATCCATGATCCCGGCGTTATTGCAAAGAATGTCTAATTTGCCATAAGCCTCGATTGATTTTTCAACGAGACTTTCTGCTATGGCCTTGTCGGCAATATTGCCATGTATTCCAATGGCCTCGCCGCCCTTTGCCTTTATGTCAGAAACCACTTTATCAAGGCGTTGTTGATTCCAGTCGCCCAGAATTAATTTTGCCCCTTCAGAGGAAAACAAATTTGCCATCGCAAGACCCATCCCCGAACCCGCTCCCGTAACGATTGCATTTTTTCCTTTAAGTTTCATATAATCCTCCTTACAACACAAAACATAAACAAATTTAGCAGGTCTGTCCAGCTATATACGTTTGGGGTGACGAAGGCTCATTAGCGTGGTTTACGGAACGGACATGTCCGTTCCGTAAACCACGCTAACAGCCGAAGTCAGGGGAAAGACTTTTCCCCTTCTGTTTGCAATCCGATAATTCCTTAAAATTCCGCAGATAGATGTCGATATTAAATCAAATGAAAAAAAGATTTTTTATTTTTTTCCTGCTGATATTAAATCAAAGCTATCCCGTGAATTCAAAGCCGGTTAAGCTCGGCGAAATTAACCGTATAGATTCGCTTGTGAAAAATGTTGAAATTGTTATATTTAATACGCAATACGAGCATATCCTGAAGTCTACCGACCAATTGGCCGTTTTTGACAGCGATAACAACGTTATTGATAATTTAAAAATTCTTTCTTATCAGATTGTAAATCATCAAATCATTGTCCATTGTGCCCCGGCAATCAACATCAAGATTTTATATGCAGGACAACAAGTGGGAATAAAATCCATAAAAAAAAGCGAACCTCTATTCAATAAACCATCTGTAACTCCAGCAGACTCCAACAAGGAGATTATAAATCAGCGAGACAACAGCGCCATGGTTTTCATTCCCCATGGATCTTTTATATTTGGATCAGATATACCCGGAACAGATCATTACACTACCCCCCTGGAAGTAGAATTGACCGAAATTCAAAAGCAGTTCGGAGAAAAAAGGAACCGCTATCTTGAGTTAAATTCTTTTTACATTGACAAGTATGAAGTCACAGTAATTCAGTTTAAAAAATTTCTAAATGAAACCGGCACAGAACCCCCTCTGTTCTGGAATGCAGAGGCAGATCCTGGATTGCCAGTTTCCAATTTAAGTTATAATCAGGCCAATGATTATTGCCGCTGGGCAGACAAACGATTGCCCACGGAACTTGAATGGGAAAAGGCCGCCAGAGGCTCTGGAATTTTATTTTCATATTCAAAAGATGATCAAACCATGTATCGGGAAAAATTGAATATCTATCCAACTGGACTCGAATTTAATTCCGATGTGTGTGTTACAATGGACACTTCCCATACTCTGACGAATGTTTACTCCCTGAAAGATAAAAATTATTATGGAATTTATGGAACATGCGGAAATGCGGCGGAATGGACTTCAAGTTGGTTTTTACCGTATCGCGGAAATTCGCAAAGCAATGAAAACTATGGAAGAAAATTCAAGGTTATCCGCGGCGGAGCGTATAATCTTGCCAGCAAATGGACAAAGACCTATGAAAGAATGTTTGGGGGGATTCCTTCTCTTTCTGCTGACTTTCGAGCTGGCGTGCGCTGCGTGAAGGATAACAGGTAGAAGACGGGATGTTTACGCAGATTTTCAGAGAAATCTGGAAAAACAAAATCAGCCGCTATGTTTTGCTCATAGCGCTTACCTTGATTCTTGTTGGCGCCATATTAAATGGGAAAATGGTTATATATAATTTTTTTTACCGGTTATATTCAGGAGAAGTTTTTTTTGACCCTTATACATATAAAAAAAATGTCTATGGTTTTTCAGAAAACCCGGGAAAGGCAGAAAAGCTGTTCCTGAAGGGACTTAAGAAAATTGTAAATATTTCAGCCGATTTGTATAAAACCGGAGAACCAGATTTGCTTCTTTCGGGAAAATTTAATCATGATTTAGGGTGGGAAAATTTTACCTCAGACAACTCCATTGAAATGGTTTATATGTTGCTGCATGATCTGGAATTGTTCTGCGTACCTTTTGACACGGGAAACTCCCCGGAATCCGATCATTCGGAGAATCTGAAAAAAAGATACAGCATTAAGCGAAATTCATCAAAAGAGCTGGCTCAATATGCCCTCAAAGAAGATGAATTCACCGATATTGCGGATAAAATTCTAATGATTGATCAGGAATATTTTTATTTTGCTTTGCAAAAAAAACCGGATTCCGTCCCGGTATTGCTTATGAGAGAAAAATTATTGAAGGCTCTTTGCCGACCCCGGAATATTTCAGTAGAATTGACCCGGGCGCTTGAATACAGGGAATACAAAACTGAAAAAGAAGTGTATTCAAAATTTAAGGGTAATAATGCAGAATTTATCGCAAATGAAACGTTTAAAATATTAAAACAAGACAAGCAATATGCAAAAATTTTAAAGCTGCAATTTAACAGCTCTTATTATATGACCAGGAATATGGATGAAAAAATAAGGCAAAGCTATAATAATTATTTGTTGCATAACGATACTTTTTATCTGGAAAATTATCTAAAAAATGTTCTTGAAATGTCTCACTATTCCGGACTAAAAGAAAATCAAAAAGCATACGATATGCTCGTCTCCATGAAAAACGATAGAATGATGACAAACAAAACCTTTGTTTACACGCTTGCCGAGTTGAGTTTTCGCGCTCATCGATATCAGGATACCCAAAAATATCTTGATATTGTTTCCAAAACAAGCGACCTTGCGGGTACTGATTTATATCGTGTAAGAAGGCTATATTTTATGCTTGATCTGTTAAATACAGGTTAATCTTGATTGATTTTAAGACCAGATATTATTTTGCCATAATCAGGGTTTTTTTCAACTTTATAACGTTCAAATAGCGATTTGATAAATTCTTTTCGCAGGACTTCTCTTCTGTCTTGAGTCATTTTTTGTTTCATTAATGTTATCCCCTGCTCAATGGGAATCGATTTGAGATTCTCATTGTTTTCGCGCTCTGACAACCATTCTTTTTCGGCGTCTTCATTCTTTATGTCAACGGGTAGTTTCTGGATTACATCATTCAGGTAAAGCTGTATCATTATATAATCGCTGATAAATTCTTTCTTTATCTTTGTGGAAGGCTGATCAAAATATTTATGTTCCATGGCATGCTTTTTTAAAAGAGAAAGT
>JAOUFE010000218.1 GCA_029858425.1 Spirochaetia bacterium
CAGATGCTGACGTAGACGGTGCCCACATTCAGACCCTGATACTGACCTTCTTTTTTCGCTATATGCAGGCCATTATTGATAAAGGCTATTTATATATTGCCCGACCTCCCCTTTATTTGATATCTGCAGGAAAAGAAAAAATCTATGCTTATTCAGATGACGAAAAAAATAAAATCGTAAAAAAACTTGGAGTCGATGCCAAATTCCATATTCAGCGCTATAAAGGGCTCGGAGAAATGAATCCTGAACAACTTTGGGAAACAACCATGGAGCCGGACAAAAGAGTACTGATGCAAATATCCATTGATGACGCCATTGTTGCCGATGAGATTTTTGTGATTTTAATGGGTGATGAAGTTGAGCCAAGGCGAAAATTTATTGAAGATAATGCAAAATTGGTTTCAGAATTGGATCTGTAAGCCAACTCGCTAAACCTCTTCAAGGCCAACCACAAGTCCCCTATTTTCAATCATAACGATGGTAAAATCACCGATACTTTGCCTGTACCAGCTTGTGTTATTGATTTACAATTATTGTATTATAACTTTTTAATGATGCGTGCCATGGGCAGGTAGCCATTGAGAATCACGAATTTCTATTTTAGATTGTGTAATATCATTTCATTCTGGTTTAAAATGAATATCTTTTGGATTATCCGGTTATTTTGATTATCATTTTATAAAGATAGAAAACTGGTAACATAATAAATAAAAATTTGAGATCCGGAAATATTTCAAGCGGCCAGAGGTTGGTATTGTGGTTCTGAAAACAGGACAGATCTTTTCAAGATTCTGGCTCTGGTTATTGAGCGGTTCAAGAGTCTTTCAAAAATATTGATTTCACTTCTGCGCCGATTGAATCTATACGCAAATTCGTTCATATAATAAGCCGTATTTCGTAACGCAAATGAATGGTGAATCCCTCTGTACCAAGTTTTGAAATTGCCTACGATGGTATTCAAATCATTCAAGAAAGCATGGCTGTGGCTTTCTTCCCAATGAGCTACCTGTTTTATTTCTAATCGATGCAAATATTTTTCGACGATTTTTTTATATGTTTTTTTTCCGTCCGAATGAATCGTACTACCTGCGGCAATCTGGGGGATGGCCAAGAGCTCAAGACTTTTTACAGTTTCATCTTTCAAAACAGCAAAACGAACCCTGCCAAGCCGCCCATTTCTTTGTTTTTCTAATAAAATCAGACTATTTTGCTTGGGAGCATTAACTCCACCGACTTCAAATTCATCCATTTCTATAATTTTATCAAGCCCGCCAATTTGATATTCAATGGATTTTTCTTCCATCTCTCTGCGTAGTTTATACAACATCAATCTTGCCGTGGCCTCACAGACACCAATTTGTTTGCTCAATTGCCATCCGGAAATTCCCTTTTTAGTTTGTGTTACAAAAAAAATAGCCAAAAACCATTGATGAAGACTGACTTTTGTACCATGAAAAACGGTATTTGCGGTTAAAGAAACTTGTTTTTTACATTTTTGACATTGTAAAAGACGGCTTCGTTTAAATCCGGGACCATTTAACCGGTAGAAGGTTGTATGATGACAAAAACTACAATAAAATCCATTCGGATATTTAAGCTCCAAGACTCGTTTTTCACAAGCTTTTTCATCGGGAAACGCCTTAATAAATTCCCGTATGCCAAAATATTTCTTATATATACCAGTCGGAGTTTTACCAAGCATTATGTATAGTATACTAAAGGAGCGTATTTTCGGCAACAAAAAGTTATGTTTCCCTGCCCATGGCACGCATCATGGAAAAAATAGTAAAAAAAAGAAAAAATACTTAATATTTTTCATGAAAAGACGAAAATAAGTACAGATATCCACAACTAGATCGTTTTAACACGTAGTCACCCTTCTCTTCTTCTATCTGACCCTATCTTCATTTAACCTCGTCTAACCTTGGTCACTATACGGATCGCAATGTGTCGAAAAGCATAGTAAGACAGAGTATCTGAATTTGAACAGGAGGTTCAAACCAGAGATCAATAAACTCTGTCGAAAGATTCAAGGAGGAATCGACTATGATCATCAACCACAACATATCCGCGATTAATTCAAATCGCGTATTAAAATTTCAAGATTGGAATGT
>JAOUFE010000114.1 GCA_029858425.1 Spirochaetia bacterium
TACATAATATCGGGGGGAATAAACACGGTTGCCTTGATGATTGTCTGATCTTTATATTCGCTGACCAACAGAGTAATTTTTCCATACGCAACCTGGGATCCTGTCTGAACATTTCCCTTTAACTCATGGAGCATGAATCCCGCCAACGTGTTAAAGTTTTCTTCAGGTAAATTTATCGCAAGCTGCTTGTTGATATCAGACAAATTCATGGAGGCGTCTACTTTGTATAACCGGTGACCAACTTCTTCAATAGTTTCTTTTTTACTGTCATATTCATCCTTGATTTCTCCGACTATTTCTTCGAGAATATCTTCAAGAGTAATCAGACCTGTAACTTCGCCGTATTCATTGGCCGTAAGCATCATATGTTGTCTTCTCATTCGCATGTCTCGCAGCAGCGATAATAAACTCTGGGTTTCAGGAACAACCTGGATAGTGCGGATATAATCTTTTAATGAAAATTTTGTCAGTTTTTTGCCTACTGACTTAAGCAAATCTTTGGCATACAATAATCCGATATATTTTCTGTGACCGCCCTTTTCTTCGTATACAGGGATCCGGGAATGGCCAGTTGAATTAATTATCTTGATGACATTTTTATATGCATTGTCATCTGATAGAGCGGTGATTTTGGCCAGAGGAATTTTGATTTTCTCTGCGGTAAAACCCAGAAGATGGATTACTCCGAGGATCATTTGAATTTGATCATTCCGAACCGGGAGCTCCATATCTTCAAAAAATTGTATTAGTTCATGGCGGATTGTATCATTTTTCGTAAAAATTTGATTGAGCAAATTTTTTATTCTGGAAGTTTTTTCTTCCTTTTTTTCGTCATTTGTTGCGGAAATAATATTATCCATACTAATTTGTCAAAGGAATTAATTTGTCAGATCCAATTGCATTTAAAATTTCCTGTTCATGCTGTTTCATCTCCAGGCTGCACTTTTCGGAACGTTCATGGTCATAGTCGAAGGCGTGTAAAAATCCATGAATTGTCAGTATAATCAATTCATCAATTAAAGTCAATTTTTGACCAAGGCTTTGCCGGAGAGCAGTATCTACGGATATGTAAATTTCAGCAGTATTTATCTCTCCTGGATGCGGCGGTGCGCTGCTAAAAGGAAAAGTCAACACATCTGTCGATTCGTTTTTTTCCCGAAAGTTGGTATTTAGTTCCCTGATTTTTAAATCGTCTACCATAATTATGTTTAATTCCATCGGGTCGGGAAAAGCCTTGCTGTAAAGAAAGGGGAATTTTTCAATCATGCTGTCAAGCTCTGCGGCGACAGAAGCCAGTATATTCACTTCTTTCCGATCTGGTTTGTTTCCGGTATCCCAATAAATTCTGGTTGTCATTAAAATAAGGATAAATTTGAGATATGTTATGTCAAGAAATAACCGGGATAGCCGATCTTGTATAATGAGGAAAAAAATCCAGAATTTTGAGGAGTATGCCGCCAAAGCCCGGACTGCTGCCGAACTTTTTAATCAAAAAAGATACAGCGAGGCATTGACCTGTTTTCTGGATATGGCTCGCTACCATTCCAAAAACTATAAAGTATTTGAAACCATAGGGCTTATATACTTAAAATTAAATAACCTTGCAAAAGCAGATTTGGCTTTGCGCAAGGCAAAATCTCTATACTCGGGCAAATCAAAAACAAAACTTTCGATAAAAACCTTTGAGGAAATTATTGCCGGGCTGGAACCGCTCGAAAAGATTGAATCTGTCTATGGAGAAAGAATCTCTGGTAGTGATTTTGCGTCCGAACAAATCCAGGACGAGTCAATTCATCGGCTGCCTGTGAAAATGGGTTTGCATTACATGGCAGCGGGAGATTTTAAAAAAGCGGAAGAATTGCTTTTGCAGCACAAAAAAAAGTTTTTTAACAAATCCTGAACTTAAATGGACAGATAGATTCTATTTGTTTAATATAAAAAAATGGAATCCTGTTATAAAATAAGCCATAGTGAATCTATTTTATCATCGGATATCAAACTGTTTGGATTTTTAAAGGAACTTCTCCTTAAAGATTATAAAATCTATGAAATGACGCAGGTCGGGGGAGATTTAATCCCATACCATGCCCACAGCCATGAGGAAATTCTTATTATTATCGAAGGAGGCATGCGGGTGATTGTTGAAGAGGATATTATAAACTTGAAAGAAGGAGATATGATTACCATAAAATCATGGGCGGTGCATCTCAGCTGCTTTCCTTTTGTTGAAGAAACAAAATTTTATCTTTGTCATCCGATGAAAAAAAAACCCGAATCAAAAAGTATATGAAACACTCAAACCAGCTGAAAATGCATTGGCTGGCTGACCCGGGGCCGGGATTTCAGTACCAATTTTCTCCATAAGTATCATTTTCGAATAAAACATTTGTTTAAAGTAAACATCTATAAGCAGACTTACTGCCTTAAAGGCAGGCGGCTCAAGAATCAAACCCGATTTTCCAAGCTGAGCCTTAATTCCTGCAAATCCCTGACCATTGCCAGGCACAAATGGTTTTGTATTATTAAAATCTTCAAAATAAAATCTGGAACCCATTAATAAACCAAATTGCATCGGAACTGTATCAAATCTGGGTTTAATCTTTCCAAAAGCCATATCTATATATAAATCATACCAGCCAATGTAATGCCCGGTAGTAACGCCGGTTGTTGCAGGGGTATATTCTGTAATAAAAAATTCGTTCGTTTTCAGGCCTGCTGCGAGCTCAAAATGGGTTGGTATAAAAGACCCTTTTTTTTCCGGATATACGGCTCTATATTCGATTTTAGAAAGGGTTCGGTCAAATTCAATACTTTGTGGACCTACGGCCGCATCTTGAAATAGTTGTCGGGGATATATAGAAAACAAAAATGAGCTAAATTCCTTTTGAAATCCAAAGATAAAACCAATTTTCGAATCCGATCTTGCCGGGAAGCTGGAATTTTGAATAAATCGACCCACTTTAGGGACAGTATCGTAAGTAAAGTTTGCCTGTGAAAAATAGAAGCCAACTCCATAAAAGAATTTTTTGGAATGAAAAATAATTCCCAGACTTTCTTCAGATGTAATAAAATAAGGCAAGCTAACACCCATATTGGGATTTTTGATTTCACCTGATATTCGAATGGTGGGCGACGCCCAGATGTCTGTGGATAATGTAACCGGAAAAGGAATAGTGGTGTGCGGACCGTACCAGACAAGTTTTTTGTTTGCATGATCCCATGCCGTTTCCAGCAATCCTGCCAACTCTATCTTTGAGGGCGGTTTTTTCCCGTTTTGCAGGGCTTCCGCATTTGGATCAATAGATTCATCTGTTTTTTTTGTATTTGCGTTGGTATCCTTCAAATTTTCCAGTTCAAACATTCTTTTTTCGGCTGCTTTTTTATATGCATCCGGCAGCCAGACGCGCACAGCGGCATTTGGGGGATTTAATGCGATTACTTTTTCCCCGTAAAAAACAGCATCTTTGTACTGGTTGGTTTCATATAAGGCTTTGCCAAGATTTGCCAGCGAGGGAACCAATACAGGATTTCTTGCGATAGCCTTTTTAAAGTTTTCAATGGCATTTGGATAATCTTTTTTTAATAAAAAAGTATAGCCAAGGTTATTATATGTTGCCGCAACGTTTTGATCTTGTATCGAAACAACGGTTTTAAAGCGAGTTATGGCCAGATCGTAATTTCCCTGCTGGGCCTGGGTTACGGCTTCCGAATTTATGGTTTCCGTATTGGCCGCATTGGCCATGTTTGTATCTTCCTGGGGAAATACAGGATTGCTCCAGGCCATAATGGCAAGGAGTCCATGTAAATAGCAGGGTTTCCGGTTTTTTTTATATACTTTCTTCATATTTTCAGCAATACTTTAAAATAACTCACGAGCGCTTGTTTTGTCCGATAAATCCCGTTATTGCCCCAGACGGCAATAACTCATTGATTACGGACGGAGCCAAACACTCGAAAAGAAGCTTTTGCAAGAGTATATTTCATATGTCCGGCCTCTGTCAATTAAATTTTCACTTGACTGCTCACTTAGACAGACAAGTTTCCCCCAGATTCCATGAAAAATTATATGAATGCCTTCGATGCGGCGAAGGAGTTTTATCCCAAAGAAGAGTGTGGAATTGTTGGTCTTTTTAATGTTGAGGAAGCCGCGAATTTTGCCTATCTTGGCATATATGCTTTGCAGCATCGCGGTCAGGAAAGCGCGGGTATAGTTTCTTCAAACGGTTCAACATTATTCCGGTATGCCGGTATGGGGAAGGTTGCGGATGTCTTTAAGGAATCCAAAGTCAAACACCTTGCGGGTAATTCGGCTATTGCCCACAACCGCTACAGCACTACCGGCGCAAGTTTTCTAAGAAATGCCCAGCCGATCCGCATGGAATCCAGACACGGATCCATTGCAATGGCTCACAACGGGAATATTTCCAATGCCTGGAAAATTCGGCATAAACTGGAAAATGAAGGGTCTATTTTTCAAACCAGCTCTGATACGGAAGTTATTTTTCATTTAATGGCAAAATCTCCCGAAGAAGATTTAACTGCATCGCTGATACACGCCCTGTCGGAAGTTCGCGGAGCTTATTCTCTTGTTACTTTGACGAGCAATACGCTTTATGTGGCTCGTGATCCAAATGGGTTCCGGCCTCTTGTCATGGGAAAAAAGGGAAATGGCTTCGTTTTTGCTTCTGAAACATGCGCCCTCGATATTATGGATGCGGAATACGTTCGAGATGTGGAGCCCGGCGAATTCATTAAAATAAATAAAAATGGCATGGATTCCTTTTTTCCGTTTGCCAAAACCAGGTCTTGTCTGTGCATTTTTGAATACATATATTTTGCCCGTCCGGATTCCCGCATTTTCGGGAAAAGTGTTTACAATATTCGCTATGAGCTCGGGAAAATTCTCGCGCGCGAAAATCCTGTCCCGGCAGATTGTGTAATTGCCGTGCCAGATTCGTCCACCATCGCTGCGCTTGGGTACGCGGCCGAATCAGGAATTCCCTTTCATATGGGTTTAATCAGGTCGCATTATATTGGACGTACTTTTATAGAACCCGACCAGAAAATTCGGGATTTTGGAGCCAAGCTAAAATACAACTCCATTGCCGCCGTAGTGGAAGGCAAAAATGTTATTGTGGTAGACGACAGTATCATGCGGGGAACCACGCAGCGAAAAGTAATTAAAATGCTGCGTAAATCAGGCGCAAAAGAAATACATGTCCGCATTTCCAGCGCACCTACGCGATTTCCGTGCTATTTTGGAATCGACATTCCAACAAGAAAAGAACTGATTGCCTCAAGCCATACTACGGAAGAAATAAAAAAATATTTAAAGGTAGATTCCATCGCTTATTTAAGCCACGATGGAATGCTCAAAGCAGCAGGAGATGACAATAATCATTGTTCGGCATGTTTTACCGGGGAATATCCAATCAGTCTCGAAGGAAATGATACACAGGAATTTCAAAGTCAAAAAATGCTGTTCGAAGAATTTGAATTAGAAGAACAAAGCTGAATGAAAAAATCTATATTAATTGTCGCCGGGGAAACATCCGGGGATAATCTTGCTTCGGCCATCATTGAAGAATGGAGAAAACTGGAATCTGATCGCATCGACTTTTGGGGATTTGGCGGTCAGAAAATGCAAAAGGCCGGCGTTCATATCATCCGGAGCACCGAAGATCTTGCCGTAGTGGGTTTGTGGGAAGGCCTGGTAAATTACCGAAGGTTATCCTCTTATCTTGAAAGTCTTGTCGGGGAGGCCAAAAAAAGAAAAATAGAGGGCGCAATTTTAATTGATTATCCCGGATTTAACCTTAAACTTGCCCAGCATCTCTATTCATTGAATATTCCGGTATATCTTGTTGTTTCGCCGCAAATATGGGCCTGGCATTACAGTCGGGTTAAAAAAATCCGGAAATATATTGCGACAGTATTCTGTCTGTATCAATTTGAAACAGAAATTTATGCAAAAGAAAACATTCAGGCAGTTTTTATTGGTCATCCAATGGTTCAAAAAATCAGGGCGTTTTTGAAATCACACAGCGCGGCTCTAAAAAAAGAAAAAAGCAAAGCCGACAAATATAAAAAAATAGCCCTTTTGCCCGGATCGCGGCTCTCCGAGATTACCAGGCACCTGCCTTTCTTGCTTGAAGTTGCCGCCCTGTATCACAGGGCTCATCCTGAAACTATCTTTGAAATTCCTGCGGCATCGGAAGAAATGGCGCAGATACTGGCGCAAAGCCATCTTCCGGACTACATTTCTGTGCAAACCGAAAACTCATACCGGACTTTGGCAACATGCGATGCGGGCATTGTTTGTTCAGGTACGGCCACTCTTGAATGCGCCTTGTTTAACATGCCATTTTTACTGATCTACAAAACATCCTGGTTTACCTATTTTCTCGGCAAACGACTCATTCGTCTGCCCTATATTGGTCTTGTAAATATTATTGCCAACCGCTTTATCACGAAAGAATTTATCCAGTCAGACATGAAGATTCAACCGGTTCTGGCCGAACTGGAGAAACTTGCCTGTGATTCCCGTTACATAAAAGAAATGAAGTCTGCTTTTCAAGAGGTTCAAAAGTCCGTGGAGTCTGAAAATTCTGCAAAAGTCTGCGCAACCCTGCTATCCCGAATTTTCTCCTGACTCTTTACACGAAGAAAATACAAAGATATTACGGGAGCCGAACAGGCGCCTGCTCGACCGGCAGGTTGATACGCCTTCCAGAACCATATTGTCTGACCCCTGGGCGAGACCGGGGCTCGCCCAGCCTTGAAAAAATTTGGTCGAATCTGCGTAAGCGTCAATTTTCGCCATTCTCTTTACGTTTGACAAGAGTCTTGCTTCTATTTGGAAAATAGTCAGCCGCAAGGCGCATTAGACTTTATAATACGCGCATTGGGGGTGGTGAAAAATCAAAGCGCTGGTGCTTTGCTCCGGAATCATTTGCCAGGCATCGGTAAGTCCCAGTCCTATTTCTTCCGGCTGTAAAATTCTGTAGAGCTTTTCCTGGTCTTTCAGGTCGGGGCATGCGGGATAGCCGAAAGAATACCGGAGTCCCTGGTCCGGTTCGAGTTTCCATTCGGCGCGAATTTTCCGATGAATATATTCGGCAAGACCTTCGGCCATTTGCGTTGAAAGTCCGGCAAATAAATACGATTTTTCCAGTTCTCCTTTTTCCTGCAATGAATTGATAATTTCCGAGGCGATCTGACCGGAGGTAACTGCGGTCATTGCGATGTTGTCAATTGCATCCGATGCGATATAGTCGCTCAGGCAAATTTTATCGCCGCTGTGTTGTCTTGGAAAAAGGAAACTTTCCAGTAGTTTTTCATTTTCATCATACACATGGATTTGATTTCCCGATGACTTTGTTTTGTAAAATCCATAAACCAGCTTTAAATCGAGCCAGTTATTTTTTTCTGCTTCTTCAGCGAGTTTTAGCAATTTGGGTCTGAATGTTTCTTCAATTTGTTTTTTAAATTCTTCGCCTTTGGATCGAATTCCCCACTTGAACCGGAACAAGTATTGTTGATCGATCAATTTAAAAATTTCGTTAAAAGAAATATTCTGGATTACCTTTCTTCCGTAAAAAGGAACAGGCGGTATTTTGACTGCGTTTATACTGCCGCTTTTTATGGCGCTGGGCGCATCTTCAGATTCCGGTTTTGCGCTTGCTCCCCGATGTTGTTCCAGTGCATGGGATTTGGTTGTTTGTGTAAACGCATTTTTCTCCTGTGTAATGAGAGTATTGATAATCGTTAATCCCTCGAAGGCATCTTTTGCGTAAAAAACTCCCGGTTCATAATAGGCATTGTCCGGAAAAGATATCTGGTATGAATATTTTCGATTGATGGCCGCGCCGCCTACCACCACCGGAAAATTTAAATTTTGACGCGCCATTTCCTCAATGCAGATTCCCATTTGCTTTGAAGTAGAAACCAGCAAGGCCGATAAGCCTACCGCGATGGCTTTGTGTTTTTTTGCAGACTCAACAATGGTCTGAACGGCTACCTGCTTGCCAAGATCAACGACGGTATATCCGTTATTTGATAAAATTGTTTTTACGAGGTTTTTGCCTATGTCATGCACATCGCCGTAAACCGTTGCCAGAACCACGACCCCTTTTGCCGCCGATTCATTTTTATCCAGAAATTTTTCTGTATAGGAAACAGCTTTTTTCATTACTTCGGCAGATTGCAGAACAAAGGGCAGAATCAACTCGCCCGAACCAAACTTGTCTCCGACTTCTTTCATGGCAGGTAAAAGTACATTGTTGATTGTTTCGACTGCGCTTTTTGATTTTAAAATTTCTTCAAGGCTTTGTTCAACATTTTCCGAAATCCGGTTTACAATTTGATAATGGATTCTTTCCAGCGCGGTCATTTTTTTTAAAAGAGCCTTTGTATTTTCTTCGCTTTGCCCTTTTACCGGTTTGCGATTTTCAAAAAATCCGATAAAATCTGCGAGGGCGTCGGTCTTTTTATAAAATATCAAGTCTTCGCAGATTTTTATTTCTTCTTTTGTCAACTGCGCATAGGGGATGATCTCATTTGCGTTTAATATCGCTGTATCCAGCCCATAATGCACCGCATGGTATAAAAATACAGAGTTTAAAACTTTTCTGGAA
>JAOUFE010000219.1 GCA_029858425.1 Spirochaetia bacterium
TGTGGGGACAGTATTATCTACATTAAAGGTAGTACCGGGAGCTGATGCACTATTGATTATTCCCGATGCATCGGTCGCTGTATTGTAAGCGTCAATTTTCCCCACTCTTTTTAATTGTGGTTAATTCAATACGATGAGGTGCAATTTCTCGGAGTTGACCGGTATTTGCCGAGGGTAATTTTTCAAACAAATATCTGAGGTACCAATAAGGTTCCAGGCCATTGAGCTTTACCGTCTGGATGATCGAGAAAATCGCACAGCTTGCGTGAGCGCCTCGCGGGCTTCCCGCAAAAAGCCAGTTTTTTCGACCGAGTACAAATGGTCGGATATCATTTTCTGCAAGGTTATTATCAAGCGGCAAAAAGTCGAAGTTCAGAAAAATAACCAGTTTTGGCCACTGATTCATGGCATAACCGATGGCTTTTCCCAGAAGACCTTCGGGAGTCACTTTTGGTTGCCAGTAATTCAGTAGTTGATGAATTTCCTCTACAATAATTTTGGAATATTTATCGCGATGTGCCAGAACTGGCAAATTGGATTCTTTTATTTCTCTTTCGATTAAGTAAAGTTTTTGTATCAGCTCCATAAATTGTGAGGCAATTGTATCTTTGCTATTTCCTGGAGTCGCATCGACAGCATACTTGAAGTATCGCCTCACATGCGCCCAGCAGGCCGCATGGGTAATGGTTTCAGATTTGCCCACCATGTCATAACCCTTGTAACCATCAGAGAGTAAAACTCCGTGGTAACCCTTTAAAAATTCCTCGGCCACAGTTGCCGATCGCGTTGGTCGGTAATTGTAAAGCACAACCGGCCTCTCCTTTGTTCCGCCGCGAAAAAGCCACATATACGATTTTGCCGTATTGCTTCGCCCCGGCTCTTTAAGAACCTGTAGCGGGGTTTCATCTGCCGCGATCAGCGCCGAGGCTTGAATATCCTCTAACATAATATCAAGTAACGGCTGTAACTTTTCGCCCACATGTATAGCCCAGTTACACATGGTCGCTCTGGGAAGATCAACTCCCAGACGCCCCAAAATTCGTTCCTGACGATAAAAGGGAAGGTGATCCTCAAATTTGGATACCAGAGTATAGGCAAGAAGTCCGGGAGTAGCAATACTTTTCTCTATGATGCGCGGTTGTCTTTGTGCGCTCTTAACAGCGGGTTTGCTTTCATCAGACAACCCCTCGCAATGTTTGCAGGCGTATTTAAAATACGTGTGTTTATTGACCCAATACTTTGCGGGTTGAAAGTCAAGCTCTTCGTAGGTATCCTCGCCGATCTTCTTTAGTGTTTCGCCGCAATCACAGATTTTTTCAGCTTCCGAAATATCGTGTATGATTTCTTTTCTGGGTAAATCTGGGGAAAGCGCCTTGCGCCCCTTTTTTTTTCGGCTATGACTTTTTACAACAATGATTTCTTTTAAACGGGACTCTTTATCTATCGTTGCTTCGACCTCATCAAAAAGGGACGCCTGGATTTTATCCTTATTTGTCCACTTTTCGGATTTATGCGCAAAGCGAAGTCGTCGAAGAAGTTTGTTTTCTTCTTCAAGGGTTAAACTTTTATTGTAATAATTTAAAAGCAGCGTCTTCAATTCATCGACGTTATCTGGCAAGTTATGAATATTCAGCCCGGCAACCATGAGACATATATATTTACACTATATATCTTGCCAACAAAAAAACGTCAGGGGTAGCGCGAAACCGTGTTCGCGCGAAGGGGCAGACTTGCCCCTTAAAATTATTTTATATTACCCTTGAATATTTTAATTCTTCGTGGGCTTTAAAAAAATCAATGCCGCGTAAAAGCCATCGCAATTGCGCCGGATTTAATTCATACTTTTTATCGCCGGTATTTATCCACGGAAATTTATGCTTTTCGAGTTTCTTTACCCAGAGGCAAAAACCGTTTTTATCCCAGTACAAAATTTTCAAAACATTGCGCCGACGGTTGGTAAATAAAAACAGGCTGCCATCTAACGGTTGCAACTGCATGGTCTCTTGAACCATCACCGATAAACCGTGTATGGCCTTGCGTCCATCTGTCGGACCGGGCTTTACAAAAATCCGGAGTTTGGATATAT
>JAOUFE010000220.1 GCA_029858425.1 Spirochaetia bacterium
AAAATTGCGCCGTTTTTAAAATACGATAATGACCCTTACATCGTTATTGTAAACGGCCAGCTAAAATGGATTGTGGATGCCTATACTACATCGGGGCAATACCCTTATTCGCAACAGGTCGCCCCGGGAATAAACTATATTCGAAATTCGGTAAAGGTGGTTATCGACGCCTATGACGGTAACGCGGATTTTTATATTATTGATTTGGATGATCCGGTCATTATGACATACGCAAAGATTTTTCGAGGCTTGTTCAAGAACGCTTCAGATGTTCCAGATGAAATCAGAAAACATTTTCGGTATCCAATTGACCTGTTTACCGCCCAGTCAAAAATATTCTTATCGTACCACATGACCCAGCCTGAAGTATTTTACAATCAGGAAGACTTGTGGAAATTCCCCCATGAGATCTACGAGGGGAAGGAACAGGTTGTAGAACCGTATTATACCATAATGCAGCTAAATGGCAAGACCGAAGAGTCGCTTTTGATACTGCCATTTACGCCGTCCAATAAAAACAACATGATTGCCTGGCTGGCGGCAGGCTCTGACGGCGAAAATTATGGTAAACTCAACCTGTATGAATTTCCCAAAAAAGAGCTGGTGTACGGACCAATGCAAATCGAGGCGCGCGTGGACCAGACTCCAGAAATTTCCGAGGTGTTGACCCTCTGGAATCAGCAGGGTTCATCGGTTATTCGGGGAAATATGCTGGTGATTCCAATCAACCACACCTTGTTGTATGTAGAACCGTTGTACCTTCAGGCTGAAAAAAGCAAAATGCCTGAGCTAAAAAGGGTGATCGTTTCGTATCAAAATCAAATCGTAATGAAAGAAACACTTGAAGAAAGTTTACGGGCAGTTTTTAACGTATCCGGAATGAGCAGGAACAGGGAAGATTCATCGGACAAGGATATTTCAGCGCTTGCCGCTCAGGCAAACGAAGAATTTAGAAACGGTGAAAAAGCCCTGCAAAGCGGCGACTGGGCAGAATACGGCAGGCATCAAAAGGCTTTAAGTACAATATTGCACCAGATTGAAAGACGTTCGCACAAGTAATCATATGAGTACTGACTGAATTTCGGGTTCCAGTCCAACCTTCGGGACGGGAAGCCGGATTCTAATTGACAGAATGTTTTAAAATAATTTTTTAAACAACAATAAAATTAAAAAGGAGAGAGAGTTCCATTTGGAGACAATAAAACCAAAATGTTCTTTCTTCCTGAATCAAGGAACTACTGATGAATGATAATTTGTTATTTGCTCTGGCCTGTTCTGTTCTGGCCATTATGTATGGAGTGTTCTCCATTCAATGGATTTTATCAAAGCCTGTCGGCAACGATCGTATGCGGGAAATTGCCAGCGCCATACAGGAGGGAGCCAAAGCCTATCTCAACAGGCAGTATGCAACCATTGGCGCAGTCGGGGTTGTAATTCTCATTGTTATAGCGGTATTTTTAAATACTCATACAGCCATCGGTTTTGCTGTCGGAGCAGTATTCTCCGGTCTTGCCGGCTACATTGGAATGAACATTTCGGTTCGCGCCAATGTTCGAACTGCCGAAGCGGCCAATAACGGTCTGAATGCAGCCATGCAAATTGCGTTTCGCGGAGGAGCTATAACGGGAATGCTTGTTGTAGGTCTTGGTCTGCTTGGAGTTGCCGGGTATTATGCCATCTTGACAGACTTTCTGGGCGTAGAAACCACCGAGGCGCTGCATTCGCTTGTAGGTCTTGCTTTTGGAGGCTCCCTGATTTCTATATTCGCGAGACTTGGCGGCGGTATATTTACCAAAGGCGCCGATGTGGGCGCTGACATTGTCGGTAAGGTAGAGGCGGGTATTCCGGAAGATGACCCCAGAAATCCGGCGGTAATTGCAGATAACGTAGGAGACAATGTGGGCGACTGTGCCGGAATGGCTGCCGATCTTTTTGAAACCTATGCTGTAACTGTGGTCGCTTCCATGTTGCTGGGCGGACTTTTGCTTAAAGATGCGGGAGCTGCGGTCATTACATATCCATTGGTGCTTGGCGGAGTTTCTATCATTGCATCGATTATAGGT
>JAOUFE010000011.1 GCA_029858425.1 Spirochaetia bacterium
AGCCTGTCAAAACTCCAAAAGCTCTGAAAGCCTCGATAAAATTCTGGAAAACCGTATAAACGATCCACTACAGGAAGAAGATGGCCTGGGGATTCCGCTTGTCGTTCTGACTTTGCAGGGACTGAAAATCCCTCTAAAAAATTTTAAAGTGTTGTTTAACAAAGAGTCTACCATTGCCAGGGTGGATTTTCCGTTGTCCATTTTTCACGGAGGTCAAAACAAAAAAATACTCCTGGATAATAATAAGAATATTGTCAAAAATGCATTATGGCAACTATACGAAAATCTCGAATATTCCATGATTGTGTTTCACTCAAATGGCGAAATTAAAAATGTTTCCGGATTTTTGCCTGCCCAGTTGGGTCTCGCCGATAAGAATATTCATTTACTTCCCGGACTTATCCGGGCAAATTTTTTTGAAGATATTTTTATTGGTCCTTTTAACGTTCAAAATGTGAAAAAGTTTGAAAATTACAGACTGAATATATCCAGTGTGGAATCGAACATGGATTATTTGTTTAATATCAGCGGATATTCCGGCGCCAAAGGAGACGTCGTAACCTTATGGCAAAAGGTAAATATGGAAACCAGAGAGCACAAGCTTTCGGAAGGCTCTCTTTTTGAAAATATCCAGATTCAAAAGCTCCTTGTCCCTTATATACCGAAAATTCTTCTCGACAAAGCCCGCGAGACCATTCATAAAGGATTAAAATCCTTGCCAACGGAAGGCCGCGAAGTTACCCTGTTGTTTGCCGATGTTATCGGGTTTACCGGAAGAAGTCAATCTTTACCGCACAATGAACTCATTAATTTATTAAATCTGATCATGGGTATCGTGGTACACTCCATTGAAAAAAATTCCGGTTACATAGATAAATTTCTTGGGGACGGGGTAATGAGCATTTTTCTGGAACCTTTGTCTGCCGTTGTTGCCGCCATAGAAATACAAAATAATTTATTTCAACTTAACGAATTTCGCGCCGTTAGCGGCGCAGATCCTTTAAATATGCGCATAGGCATAAATTCCGGACAGGTAATTCTGGGCAGCGTTGGCACCAAAAAACGAATGGACTGGACTGCGCTGGGAGATGTTGTCAACACCGCTTCGCGCATAGAAAAATTATCCCGGGAAAATGCGGTGCTCATTGGCGATGCCACATATTCAAAAGTCCGGGATCTGGTTACTGTACAGGAAGAGTTAAAAACTCACATTAGGGGAAAATCAGAGCTGGAGAGCAGGTTATATTTTATTGACTCGGTTTTCACCGTTAAGAATGATAAAAATATTACCATCGCCCTTTTTAAGTAGGGACTTCATTGGGAAATTTTCCCAATGCAATTTCCAGAAAACCAAAAAAGACGAAAAATATCCAGAAACAATATCACATATAAACGCGGGGGGAAGCGCGCAACCATGTGCGCGCGTCGGGGCGCGCCAAGCCCCGCAAGTTTCGCCTGCCTGAAATTACAGGATTATTGCATCGATTGCCTGAAGCAGGCGATTATTCTCTTCCTGTGTTCCAACAGAAATGCGCAAATATCGGGAGAGTAGACGGGTATTAAAATGGCGGAGAAGAATTTTCGCATCTTTTAATTGATTTAAAATATTTAAAGCAATGAACGGCTCCGGAGGCTGCGCCAGAATAAAATTGGCATGGGATGGCAGAATCAAAAAATCTCTTTTCAGCAGTTCTTGAACAAGACGTTTTCTTTCATTTTGCACAAGTGCAATTGTTTTTCTTAAATATGCATCATCGTTTAAAGACGCCTGCCCAATGCGAATGGCCAGCGCATCTTCGTTGTAGGAATCCTTTGCCGTATTCAAGCCTTCCAGAATATACGGATTTAAAGACACCGCATATCCAATGCGCACTCCGGCAAGCGCGTGACTTTTTGAAAGGGTACGAACCACGATCGCATTGGGGTGGTTTTGCAAATGGGGAATAAAAGAAGGCGCATCGCTTTCTGCAAAATCGTTGTAGGCTTCATCAATAATCCAGAGCCGCTCTGATTTGCGGATGGTTGCAGAAATAATTTCCGGAGAAATATATTCCCCGGTCTGCGCGTTTGGGTTCGACAAGAAAACCACATCTGCAACATGGGACAAAAGATTTTCCAGAGAAATATTCAGGGTTTCATCATTTTTCATGGGCGCATATGCAAAGTCCGCCCCGCTAAATAATACAAGAGTTTCGTACAGGCTGTACGTAATTTCAGGCGCTAACGCTTTTTTCCCCGGACCAAGAAAAACCCGGCAAACCAGCGACAGCGCTTCATCTGACCCATTTGTAACTAAAATATTTTCCGGATTTAAATGAAATTTTATTGCAAGAGCGCTTCTAAGCGGCTCGCCTGCCGGGTTTGGGTATTTTCGCAAAACAGATGGATTGTCGGAAATAGTTTTTAATACGTTTAGCGCATCCGGGGACGGAGGATAAGGGTTTTCGTTTGTATTGAGCTTTATCCAGTTTTCATTATCCGGTTGCTCTCCGGGGGTGTATCCTGAAAGTTTTTTAAAAATGCTATTGCGAAAATCCGGAAAAATTGATTTGTTCATATTTTCGTACCCTTCCGTAGTCTTTATCTTTATTCCCGACAAGTTTATCCAAAGAACCAGGGGATTTCCTGGATAAGCCGTATTGGCCTGTTATTCCAGTAATAGACTCCTTCTTTTCTGGAAAGTTGATCGCCCATATCGATAATGGCCTGCCGACTGAACACAGCCCATGCCTTTAACCGGTCTATGACAATATACAAACGATTTTGCGTGTCCATGGCTAATTCCTTTTGGGCGATGTCCACCTTTTCATTGCTGTCAAGGATAAATTTATTTTCCATAATTTTTAAAACCCGCAAGACCGGACCCTTTGCCTTGATGTAGGCCTTTTCGGATTGCGACGAAAATTCATTGTAGATAAACAGGCCGTTTACGTCGGCAAAAAGATTTTTCTTGAAAAGCAAAAGAATCTGGGCATTTTCTATTTTATCTTTTCCGGAATACCATGTTCCGTCATAATCGACCGTTATGTCTGAAATAATATGTCTGGTTTCAGACATTATACTTTTTCAATTACGCTGTTTAGTTCGTTGGCTCCGCGTTTAATTTCGCGCGATAGAGATTCCAGGCGATCGGCGCTGTTTTCCAGCACCTGCGCTTTTTTGTTTATTTCCTTCATTTCATTCATAATAATATCTTTTGTGTCAAGCTGTTTAACCGTCAGCTCTGAAATATTCGAGGCCAGACTTTGCAGATCAATGGCAATTTTTTTGCCCTCTTGGGATTTTTCGCTGGAATCTCTTGCGCCCACGCTGATTTCAGAAATAAATTCTTCAATGTCGGTCATGTTGTCGGCAATGGACAAAAAGGATTGTGCAAGAGAATTTACAAGTTCGCTGCTGATGTCCACCTTTTCAATTTCTTCGGCCACCAGTTCGGCAATATTCTGGGCGCTTGTGCTGGTTTGTTCCGCCAGTTTGCTGATTTCCTGGGCGACCACGGCAAACCCGCGTCCGTATTCGCCGGCTCTTGCGGCTTCAATGGATGCGTTTAAAGACAGCATATTGACCTTGTCTGCAATTTGCTGAATAATAATATTCATATTGTCAATTTTATCGGTGCTCAGTTTTACTTCGGAAACCGCAAATAATGTTTGCCGGACATTGCCCACGCCTTTGTTGGCTTCGCTTGTGGTCTCATGTATTTTGGTCTCATATTTTGTCGCCTTTGTGGTGAGCGATAGCAACAAATCCGTTACTTCAACCAGATTGGACGAAACCTGTTTTACCATCTCGGTTTGTTTTCGGGCGGCAAGGGCAATGTCTTCGGTATAAACGGTATTGGAGGTAATGGTGGTCATGCTTGCATTTAATGTTTTTACGGTAGAGGTTGCATTCAGCTTAAGATCCACGTTCATCTCGTGGAGATTTTCAGAAGACCGGGTAAGCGCCTCCGTCAGCGTCGCGGATTGAACAATGCGTTGAATTTTTTCCAACTGCATTTGACGGTTATGGGCGTCTTTAATGGAAAGATTCAGCGCTGTGTCCATAATAGATCGAAGCAGTAAAAGCGTAAGAGATCCAAGAATAAAAGACAGGGATGCTATGGCGGTACCAACCTTGCCGCCGGTTACCATTACTCCGCTCAATCGGGGAGCCGCTTCGTTGAGGTACAAATTTACGGTTATGAGAAAAATCAGCCCAATAGGAATAATAATTCTTTTCATGCCAAAAAGAGCGGCAATAATTAAAATGGCGACCATTATTATGGGCCATGTAATAAACCCCATGGATTCATCGTTACCAAGTTTGGACCATAAACCAGCCACGGATAATCCAACGGCAGCAACAATAAAGATATGGGCTGCCCAGAAATACCATCCTGAAACCAGAAATGCAATGGATATCACGGTGACTGCGCACAGAGCCAGAGCGGGGACGCCAAAAATGGCCAGCCTTTCGGGAAGGTATACGTAGTAGACTCCAATAAACGTTGGAAATAAAATTAACATTAAGATATTAAAAGTAAACAAAGCGCGGGCGCGCTTTTGCATCACTACATCGGACTCGATATATTTCTTGAGAATGCGATCGTACAGCGTTGAAAACATAATTTTACGGCTTTACTTAATGTTATCGGATAGTTTTTCGAAATACTTCATCAAGAAAATAATAAAAGAAGTCCAACCTCAAGCCCAAAAACCAGGCAGAAACCAGGAAGAGGGGCAAAGCGGCGTGCGCACATACTTCTATCCCATTCATGTGCGCAATTTATCCCATCCCGGTTTTTTTCGCAGCAAAAGGCGTTCGGCAGGAATATTGAAGTTCGTGCCCAGGCGCTCACGCCGTGCTGTGGCGGGACAAATTCAAGTGTCCAATCTAATTAATTTTTTCAGTTTGGACACATGATACCATATTTAATGCAGGTTGTTCTTTACAGATTGCTTCAATCGCTGATGTTTTTTTTCCTGTTAAATCCGGGATATAAAATCTATACAATAGAAATTGACGGAAAAAGAACCCTTCTTCAAACGCTGGAAATTGCCGGAGCGGTTTTAACGCAGATTTCGGTTTTGATTTTGCTTGTAAAAAGAACATATTTTAAAAAATATATCCAGTGGGTGTTGACTTTTAAGCCTCCTTTAAATCCACTCTTTGGTTTGCTTGTGATATTGATTCCGGTATCGTTATATCTGAACTATTTTTATATTTATCAAGGCGAGTATTACGGATTTAATCCGCAAGGTTTTACTTTTTCTGTTCTATTTTTCTTTATTGGCGCATTTACAGAGGAGTTTGTGTTTCGCGGATACTTTTTTAAAATGGTTGTCAGCAAACATAAAAAATACGCCCTGCATTTGATTGTTGCGCAGGCGCTGATTTTCACGTTTATTCACTTTAACAATCCTGGAAACAGTTATATCCGGATTGGGGTTATTTTTCTTGCCGGCTGTCTGTTGGGCTTGATTGCCCTGAAGGGATTTGCCTATGCGGTTGTTTTTCACTTCCTTTGGAATTTTTTGCAGGCCTACATGCTCGGCTTAAACGTATCGGGATTTGTTTTTTTAAACAGTTTTAATGTTTTGCAAAAGGCGCCAGCCTGGGAAAATAATATATTTTCGGTCATCCCCCTTCTGGTTACGATTGTCATACTGCTGGTTTTTTACAGGCGCAACAAAAAAAGTTTTGTATGAAAATCGGGGCGGTTAGTTTTTTAAACGCCTATCCGCTTTACTGGAACCTGGAAAAGAATCCTGAAGTTTTACTGGTTCAGGATATTCCCTCGCGGCTGGCAGAAACCCTGCTTAAAGGCGAACTGGACGCTGCCATAATTTCGTCCATTGAATATTACCGACACCGCAATATTTTTTCGTATTTCCCGGATTTGTGTATTTCCGCCCGGGGTCCGGTGGAGTCGATTCGTCTGTACATGAACCAGGATGAACAAAGGAATAATACATCGCTGGAAAAATGGCTGCGCGATCAAAGAAAATTGCGTATTTTTTACGATACGGCGACTCGCAGCTCGCTGTACATGTTAAAAATTCTTTTAAATGAACATTGCAAAAAACTCGGCAAAAATATCGCCGCAGACCATCTGGAATTTGTTGAAATTCATCCGCCATTTGAAACGGTTATTGAACAATTAAAAAGTCATGAACTGGTCTTGTTGATCGGCGATTCGGCTCTGCGTTTAAAAAATTTACCCTCGATCGATATGGGCGAGCTTTATTATAAAACATTTCAGCGCGCCTTTGTTTATGCCGTGTGGGTTTATCTTCCCAAACAGAACAGCCAGATTCAATATCTGGGAGAAATGCTTTTACGCGCCTGCGAGGCGGCGCAAAAAAACCAAACGTCCATGATTCAGGACGCCGTCCTGAAATTTGGTTTTGAAGAAAATTTTACATTAAGATATCTGGCTCAAACCATACAATACCGGCTCACCGAAGAACTTAAAAAAGACATGAATTTCTTTTTTACGAAATATGATCAACTGCCTGAAAATTTATCTCTTCAACAATAGCTTTTCCGGTAAAAAGCGTATGGGGTGGCCGGCCATCCCGCCTCGCGGATGTCGGCCGGAGGGGAAAGACTTTTCCCCTTTAAAGTTCTCCTGAAATTATTATTGACGCTTTAAAACATTGAAATTAAATATCATTAAAAATTGACAAAATGAAAGAAACTCATAAAGAAATATTTAATGTAGAGAGGCTGGGTATTCGGGAAAAATGTCTCGATGCTTACAAATTGTTTAATGACTGGAAAATAATGCCACAAGACAGGGACGATCTGGTTCTGGCGTTGGAAGAAGCCCTGACCAATATATATGAGCACGGTTACAGAAAAAGCCAGGACGATCATTGTTCTGTGACTCTTGAAATTCTCAAGGGAAACCGGGACGTGTACATCATGATTGCCGATCTTGCCAGACCGTTCTCGCTTGATAGCGTCAATGCGCCTGATATAAACTCCTATATTGAAAGCAATAAAGTTGGGGGCTTTGGAGTTTCGCTCATTAAAAAAATCATGAATCATGTCCGCGCTTTTCAGTTGTTCGATGAAAATGTTTTAATTATGCAAAAAGAATTAACTCCACATGCCGTCGTTGATTCGCGGCCGTTGTAATTAATTGTCCATTTTATCAAACAACAAATCAAACTCGTCTATGGGCACAGGCTTGCCGAATAAAAACCCCTGCGAGGCCATACATCCATTCTGAATTAAAAATGTTTGCTGCTCCTTTGTCTCGACTCCTTCGGCAATTACATGTAAATGAAAATTTTGTCCAAGAGCAATAATTGTTTTCACCATCATGGCATCATTGGCGTCCGTTGTGATGTCGCGGACAAAACTTTGATCAATTTTTAGCTGGCTTATCGGAAGCTGTTTTAAATACGATAACGAGGAATAGCCCGTGCCAAAATCATCAATAGACAGCTCGACGCCCAGAGCTTTTAGCTCGTGCATTTTTGCCACGGCGTTGCTGATATTATTTATCAATATATGTTCGGTCAATTCAAGCTTTAACCGGGAAGGATCAATTTTGTACAAATTTATTGCCGAAGCAATAATATGGACAAAATCAGGAAGCGCAAACTGTCTGGCGCTTACGTTTACGGCAAGCGTCATACATTTCTTTTTTTCATCTTTGCTCCAGGCGGCAATTTGCCGACAGGCTTCCTGAATAACCCATTCTCCGATCACCAGAATGAGACTGCTTTCTTCGGCAATGTGTATAAATTCCAGAGGCATGATTATGCCATGCAACGGTTCATACCACCTTATCAACGCTTCTGCTCCCACAGGCCGTCCGTCCCTGTCAATTTGAATCTGGTAGTGAAGCCGCAATTGATTGTTTTCAACTGCGTTTCTCAGATTTATTTCCATGGCCGCATGGCTTTCGACTTCCTCTTGCATTAACGGATCAAAAAAGCGGATTGTATTGCGCCCGGACTCTTTGGCCTGGTACAACGCCATATCTGCCGATTTAAGCAGATCGCTTGAGGATTTTTCATTCCCGCAGTACAGGCACACTCCGATGCTTGGCGAACTGTAACAATTAAATTCTTTAAGTTTATATGGCTCGTTTAAAACGAGTCGAATTTTTTCGGCAACTGCAGCAATTTTTTGCAAAGCCATTTTTTGATCTGCGCTTACCTCTTCGATCAGTATTACAAATTCATCTCCGCCAATTCTGGCCACAGTATCCATTTCCCGGACGGAAGCGCTGATTCTCTGCGCAACTTCAATCAGCAGCAGGTCTCCGTATTCATGTCCCCTTGTATCGTTTAAACTTTTAAATTTATCGAGATCCAAAAACATCACCGCCCCGTAGTTTTTACTGCGCCCGGACTGGGATAGCGCAATATGAAACCGGTCGGCAAGCAGGCGCCGGTTGGGCAGACCTGTAAGAGCGTCGTAAAAGGCGAGACTGCGAATTTCTTCTTCGGCAATTTTACGAGCCGTTATATCGCTAAAAATGGCCACGTATTGAACAATTTTCTGATCGTCGTCCTTTATGCCTGTAATGCTCATCCATTCCGGATATACTTCGCCGTTTTTGCGCCTGTTCCAGATTTCGCCTGTCCATGAACCTTTTTGGGCAAGATGACGCCACATTTCTTCATAAAATGCCTTGTCGTGTCTTCCAGAGCTGATGTAATTCGGATTTTTGCCCAATACCTCTGCCGAACTGTATCCTGTAATATTCTGAAAAGCCTTGTTGACGCGAATAATTCTTGCGTTGGCATCGGTAATTAAAATTCCATCGTGGGTTTCAAAAGTTACTGCCGCTACACGCAACTCGGCTTCTCTGCGCTTACTTTCGGTGATGTCATGAATAATAAAAATAAAATTGTCCACCTGATCATCGTGGGAGCGCATGAAAGAAATGGAAACCGATACCGGTATCTCTGAATTATCTCTTGATAAACAGGTTGTTTCAACCCCGGCAAAATATTCTTTCTCAATAATCTCCTCAGGCAGGTGTTCCAGTAAAGTCATATGGCCTTTAAATATTTTTTCTATAGATTTTCCTTCAAGGTCTCTGGCTTCATAGCCAAGAAGTCCTTCAATGGCAGGGTTGACTTCCTTTATCGATAAACTGGAGTCTGTAATAATCAAACCATCGAGCATGGTTTTTAATATATTGTTTAAAAAATCCCGCGTTACCGTTGAAGCGTGGAGTTCTTCGCCGAGCATATTTAAGCCGCCTATAATGCCGTCGAGTTCGTCGTAGTGATTGGACTGTTTTTCTTTTGCTTCCAGGTTTCCGCTGGCAAATTCCATGATAAGATGGAGTATTTTTTCAATACGGGAATCGTTTTGAATATTGTCGCTCATTTTTGAATTACCCCGCGGGCATATTCGCAAATGCGGTTGCCGCTGACTTGAGAAATGGCCGGGATATTCGCCTCTGCATCATCAAGAGTTTCATCAACGCCGGGGGGGTTGACCACCCGGACAATACCATCTCCATCCAGCCAGATTCGAGCGGCTCGCGTCTGGATCTCATTTTTCTTGATTCCGGTCATGCCTGAAAACTCTTTAGCCACAAGATGGCTTCTTTTTCGTCGGTAAATGTCTTAAAGGGAAATGGCGGTTTGCTTATTTTCAAAAAAAAGTTTGCAGCTACTCTGATAATTGGATTTGCGGCAACAGTAGCGACGGCCTTGACAACCTCGGCGCTTTCTTTGGCAGCAGCAACAGTTCTTACCTGGTGCGACGGAGTTTTAAAGTTAAGAGATTTGCTAAAAACTATAGCTTTTTCCCCCCCGGTAAGCGTTGAAATTGCAGAAAGAATTTCTTTAAGATCATCAACGGTTAGCCCGTCTTTATGATCCAGTATCATATGTGTAAGGCCGTCTTGTCCCATGGTCAATTTTGCGACTCTCGTTTTCAATACTCTGATCCCTGGATTTTTTTCCATAAAATACGTTCAAAATTAATTTGATTTCTGGTGCATAAATTCTCTCAACCAGTCGAGCGCCTTGTCCTCGGATAAAAAAAACTTTACGGAGAACTTGCCCTTGTTTATTGTTTTGTTGAGAGACGACAAAAACGTAGCCAGTACTTTCGCAAAAGAAGATGTCATAAGAACTGCAATGGCGGTTGCATATTTTGGAGAATTTTTTACATAGTAAAGTCTGGCTTCGCGGCTCATGGCTTTATGCGGTCCGGGGTTGATAAATATCGGATATTTTTTACCTCTGCAAACTTTTTCAACCGCGCCAAGATTTACTTCGGCATCTTCGAGGGTTTCTTCGGAGCCTGTACTATAAACAGCCCAGACAATGCCTTCTTCAGATAACCAGATTTTGGCATTTCGGGTTATTGTTTCTTTTCCTGTATTTTGGTTTTTTTTTGAGAATTCTTTTACCATAATTATGACCTCTGTGTAGCTGAAAAAAAATAGTCGGCCTGTCAACAATATCTGGAAAATTCTATTGGATACCAGGGGAGTAAGGGGAAACGCCGCCTTCCGCCAACGTGATTCCGTCTAATGCAAGCGCGATGCGCGCAAAAAACGCATATTTTTACCACTAATGGGGTTAATTTTTGAACTCCAGCTCTCCAGGAAAATGGTTTATAAAATTGCAAGCGTATTCAGCACAGCATCGCGCGCCATGGGGTAAATCAAATCCAGTTCAACGCCTCTTTCAAATTCGAGGGTAATGGTGGGTATCTGCCGTTCCCATCCGGCATAGGTTCCCAGAGATCCTGGCGTGGGATATCCAATATCTTCTACAATTTCCATATCCAGTTTTTTTTGCATGACCTCGGCATGTGGCCGCGCCGGGCCGTTGATATTGATCATGGGTTTCCATGAATGAAAAGATATAATAAAATCCGGACGGAAGCTTTCGAGTACACTTATCATGGCTGCGGTTTCGGGTTCGCTGGATGCCGAAGGTCCGGGGAAATATTTTGGTTCGCTGTAATTCAGGCTCCAGTCTCTGGTTGGCATATTTCTGTTTAGATCTACGTTGTTTTTGTTGCCGCGTTTAAACGATAAAAAACCGTCGGGGTTAAATACGGGAATGGCAAGGATTTCGGCATTTACCGGTGAGCGATCTGAACTCATTGCAAATTCTCTGATAAAATCCTCCATGAATCGCACGCCCTCGGTTTCATTTCCGTGAACGCCGCCAACAAGCAGGGCTCGCCGGGCATTTTCAACGCCGAATAATTTTTTCCCGGTTATTTCATGGCCTCCCGCGCTTTGGCCAAAACTCTGCCAATCGGAACCCTGAAAAAACGCCTTTTTTGTATCGCCATAGGGCAGAGATTCTTTTAGTGTTTGAATTGGTTCGCTCATTTGCATTCAACCCTGTCTGGCTTTCAGGGCATTATTGTAGGTGTTGTACATTAACATGGCGATGGTCATTGGACCAACGCCGCCCGGTACGGGGGTTATGTACCTGGCTTTTTCTTTTAACTCCTTGTAATCCAGATCGCCGCAAACGCCGTTTTCTGCGCGATGCATACCGACATCAATAATTATGGCTCCATTTTTCACCCATTCATTTTTTATGATATTTCGAACCCCCATGGCGGATACAATGATATCTGCATTTTGAATGTAATAATCCAGGTTTTGGGTTTTGGAATGACAAATGGTTACCGTTGCTTGACTGTGATCCATGAGCATTTGCGCCATGGGTTTTCCTACAATGTTGGAGCGTCCCAGAACTACGGTATTCAATCCGGTTAATTTTTCATCAATTTCCTTCAGCATCACCATGATGCCCAGCGGCGTGCAGGGAATAATTCCTTCCGATTTTGCGTGCAGGCGTCCAATATTTTCAAAATGAAATCCATCAACATCTTTCCGGGGCGAAATGGCCTGCAAAATATTTCTCTCGTTGATGGCGCCGGGAAGCGGCAGCTGTACCAGAATTCCGTGAATAGAAGAGTCCCGATTCCAGTCGTTAACTACCTCGAGTATCTCTTCTTCCCGGACATCGGAACGCATGCGCTGTACAATCGATTTATAGCCAATTTCACGGGATACCTTTTCCTTGCTGCCCACATATATTTTGCTGGCCTCGTCTTCTCCGACAAGTATTACCGCCAGTCCTGGTTCAATATTTTTTTCTTTGACATTTTGAGCCAACTGCTTTCTGATTTCCAAAGCAAGTTTTTTTCCCCACAAAAGATTTCCTTCAATCCATAGGTTTTTATCGATGTTAAATTGAGGTATGTGAATCATTTTGTTTTCCTTGAGTTTTATAAATTTGCAATGCCTATCTGCCGATAGTTCCAAAAGTCAGGTTCAAAATCAGAATGCTGACGCTGTAAATATTGATGCTGATAAATATTTTTTTATACTTTAAGTTTTTTGCATTTGTAATCAGACCAAAAGATAAAACCAAAAGTATAAAAGAAAATACACTCGTTATAATATATGCCGTCAGCGACTCATAATAGCCAAAATAAACAATTGCAAAAGCCGATAAAATAGTTAAAACAATACCAAGACTTGTGAGCAACTGCAATGATCTGGTGGAAATTATTTTAATCAGGGAAGGCAGTCCGGCATTGTGATAATCATCCCCGTATAAAAACAACAAAAGCCAGAAATGAGGGATCTGCCATATTACCATAAAAACACATATGGCAATTATATACGGATCCAGAATATTACCTCCAGCCGCCGCCCATCCAACTGCCGGCGGAACGCCCCCGATGACGGCCCCGGGTATTACCGCAATGGGAGATACCCGCTTTAAATATGTGTAAATGCCATTGTACCACACATAGGCTGAAATTCCAAGCAGGGTGGCCGTGAGATTTGTTTTAAAGTATAAAATGCTTATTCCGGCAATTAAATAAACAGACACAAGGTAGCCGGCCTGCTTTTTGCTTACTCTGCCCGAAGGAATGGGTCTCGATCGGGTGCGCTTCATTTTTGCGTCAATTACGCTGTCTTGCACCTGGTTTAATGCAGCGGAACTAAGACCAATGAGCAATATCCCGGCCACCGGCCAAATGAGAATCCCCTTCCATGGTGTGGGCGCAAGCAGATAACCAACGGTTGTGGTAACTGTAACGGAAAAGGTAATTTTAAATTTTCCCAGTTCAAGAGTAAGCAAAAACCATTTCCATATTTTTTTCATTTTTTTCCCTGTAATGCCCACGATGCGTAAATTTTTATAAGCACAATTAACCTTGAATTATCTGACTGTATTTATAAATATAGGTAAAAAACAATTCGCAGATTAAGACGCCAAGTGAAAAATATGAAAGTGTTGATCGAATATATGGTATTGGGCAATCCTCGTTAAACGGGCTAAATATTTTATTTGAGTCCAAATTCCGGTCAAAAAACATTGCTTAATTGTTTGTTGCGTTCATTTTCTGGATATCTTCGAGAGTCTGGTGGATTATCGGTGAATATGGTATCGGAATTGTAACCCACGGCCTTTTCCACCATTGATCTGGCGACCACTTTTCGTAAAACAGCTTATCATAGAACGGCAGCTTGAGTATGTTCACGCGAGTTGGCGAAAGATAGCGGCATATTTTTGTACCGTGATAGTAGATTTCTTGCCATTTTACAAAAAAACTTTCTACTTTGGGCAAAAACCAGTAGAGCGCCATGCGAATTAAATGGGAGACGGTGACGCCAAGCTGCATGGCGGCCATGCGAATGAGTTTTTCATCGTCTCCGTAGAGGCACATCATATGGCGGTGGTATTGTTGAGCAAATTTTTGTCGAGCTTTGACCTTATAGCTATGGATTTTCATAGCTTCTAACATTCTAAGGTTTTTTTTCCGAGCCAACCGGAACACGCAGTATCGCGTAATCCACGAGTAAGTACAGCCTCGACCCTCCGCAGCCTTTTGCACCCTGTTCCAGAGTTGCGGTTCCAGATGAACCTCCCAAAGGCATGCAACAGGAATTCTGTAAAATCTCATTTGTTTATTGCATTTCATAACAAGATATTCCGAAAAATGACAAAGTTTTTTCACTTTTTTTATAAAAAATGCGTTGTTTACGCAAATAGACTATAAAAAATCTTATCTTTTTCCAGATTTTCTTGGGCGATGTGTGATGTTAATATTTGGGTACTTTATATCGGATATGAATTTTACAAAATCATAAACATAAGGCCTACAATTATCGTTGGTATCGTTGCCGCAAGAGCAAGCCCCAGAGGAGAGACCCCATCTTTAAAAAATGGGGATAAAATAGATTGCCCTGCGGGATTGGGGGCGTTGGCAATTACGGTCAGACCACCTCCGGTTACGGCTCCGGCTACCACCGCGTATTTCATGTCTGCAGTAAGATTGGGTACAAGACTGCTCAGGTAGGTGATTGCGGCATTGTCATTCAAGGAAGTTAACAAGACAGATCCCAGCATGAGCGGTATTTCCGAAAGGCTACTCAGTATTGGTTGCAGCCACCAGCCCTGAAGTCCCCCGTGAATAACCAACCCGGCCAGGAAAAAACCTACCATGAGCGGGCTGCGCATATTATTCCGGTTTTGATGATGAAGGGTGGCTTGATAAAATCCGATGTAAAACAAAAATCCGCCAATAAACAGGGGAGGGTTATGCGCGTTGAAAACAGTCCATGCCATAAAAAAAACATGAAACAACACAACCCATACCGGAATAGGATCTTTACGTTCTACCCACGGAACAACCATCTCTGAAGCCTTTGCCTTTTTTTGCAGACGGTTAAATTCTTTTGCAAAAACAAGCAAATAAAGAATATTATTGATTAAAATACCGAGAATGGCCTTCCATCCGAATTGGAAAAACATAAATGACAGACCCCAACCCCATTTTCCGGCAACCATCAGTACAGGAGGCGCCGCAAAATGAGAAAGCGTTCCGCCTACAGAGATATTTACAAACAGCAAACCTGTCGTTGCATAAGCAAACCTCGAGCTTGGTTTAAGATCATAAAATTGCCGGGCCAACAACAAAGCCGAAATGGTCATGGCTCCTGGTTCGGTTATAAACGAACCCAATATTGGTCCCACGCTTAAAATAACAAACCACCACGCTGCAGGGTGTTTGCCTCCCAGACCTGCAAGAACTTCCAGAGAACTTTCGGCCAAACGAACTATCGGACGCGAAGATGCCAGCACCATGATAACCACAACAAATAAAGGTTCTGTAAAATCTACTTTATGTTTAATATAGTTTTCAAAGGTTTTCCAGTCGAAAAAGAAAAGAACCGCTACAGCCAAAACAACCACCCACAGGCTGAATATAACCTCAACTTCGCCAAGAAAATGGTAAATCGCTGCCTTAAAATTTACTTCGTCAAATGTCTGTCCGGAATATTGTTTCTTCTTGTCCGGATTTTTTTGGGATAACTTTACCTTATGTTTTTTTTCCAGCCTGTGCGACAGGGCAGTAAATTTTGTAGCTACAAATGTATGCAATATTGCAAAAATAAAGATGATTGTCGCCACGAGATTAAAGGGTTCTTTATCTATTCTGTTTTTTAGTATCAGCGCAACGCTTTTTATCGCCTGATCGTCATAGGAGTTTAACGGTTTTGGAATGGAGGTTTCCGTGGGAATTTCATGGGATAAAACATGCTTCTCCGCCCGGACGCCTGCCGGTATGAATAACAAAACCAATAATAACCTTGAAATTAATTGTATATGTTTCATTTTCATTTTCATTTATTCCTCATTGGTTATTTTATTTTTTCATGCTTGTGGATTTTTTCATAATATATTTTCATAACATCATTAAACCGGAAATAACCAAGCAGCTTGCCATGACCAATAACTGCAACCTTGTCCATATCGTATTCCAGAATTACATTTAGAGCATCGCCCAGCGTATTGTCGGGAGTCACACCGGGTATTTTTTCTGCAAGTTCGCCAATGGATCGGCGGGTATTTTTTGAAACATCCGGAGATTTTGGATGATTTTTCTTTAAAGAAATCATACCCAGATATTCGGAATCCCCGGATACTATAATAAAATCGCTGGCCTGAATTTTCTTTGCCATAATTTTTAGTTTTTGCAAAGAAGTTTCCTCTGGAATCACCGCATTATTCCTTAAAAGATTCGTAAACTGAGAAATCATTATTTTGCGCATTACATCCATATCATAGGAATGCGCCGGCGATTTAAACCGGTTTTCGAGCTGCGTGCGGTAAATGGCTATTTTGTGCGATAACATCAAGGTTATAATCGATCCAATAATCAGAGGCGGCAGCAGTACATAGCTTCCGATCATTTCACAAATCATAATCATTCCTGCAATTGGAGCCCGCGCAATTCCGGAATAAAAGGATCCCATTCCCACAAGCATAAATGACGGGAGAGAAATTTGACTTCCAGGAAAAATAAAGCGCGCCACCATCCCGACAAATAACCCCAACAAACCGCCAATGTAGAGCGATGGGCCAAACATTCCCCCCGAGCCGCCGGAGCCAATAGTTAATGAGGTTGCAATGATTTTGAGAGATAAAATCGATATAATGACAGAGCACATGATAATTAAAGAATAAAATGAATCAAGAGATAATTTTGCATCCATGATACGGTGAACAAACAATTCGCCGGTGCCGAGTATAAATGGGAATAAATAACCCATCAGGCCTACCGCAAGGCCGCCAAGCGCAGGTTTTAAAATATTGTGAACAGGCAATCGGTCGAAACCATTTCTTACTGCATTAAAAAATTTTATAAACAGGTTTCCGCATGAATAACTTAAAAAGCCCAGCAATATATAAAACATATAGGAAGCAAACGGTTGAACACCCACCATTTCCGGTGGGGAGTATGTCGAATGAAAGCCGGCAAAGGATGAATATAAAAGATACGATGAAATAGATGAAATAATGCAGGGTAAAAGCGCATCGCTTTCAATATCTTCCTTGTAAATCATCTCCACGGCTGTCAGGGCGCCGCCAAGCGGAGCATGAAAAATAGCTCCCAGGCCTCCTGCGGCGCCCGCAAGCAACAAAGTTCGCCGTGCTTTTGCCCCTCCACCCAGCAAGTCATTTACCTTTGAACCAATGCTGCCTCCAATCTGGGCAACCGGACCTTCTTTTCCGCCGCTGCCTCCCAGACCCAATGTAAAAACAGTTGTGAAGATTTTGTAAAAAGCTGTTCTGCCTCGCAGTTTTCCTTCCATCTGATGAAATGACTCTATAAAAGAATCAATACCGCTTCCAAGGGTTTCCTGGCTGAATTTATGCGATATAAAGCCTGCCATCAAACCGCCTGCTGCGGGTAAAAAAATAAACGGCCAGTATCCTGTATGAAAACTAAAACCAGTTTGTTCATTAAAAATCTCTGGATTACTGTAAAGGGGAAAATAATATTCGAGTAGAGAATGCAGCTTTTCCAGCAGAAAAACAAAAAAGTATGTTGTTAAACCGGTAAACAATCCGGTTAAAACAGAAGCAATATATACAGAAGGTTCATTTTTAATCTTTAAAAATTGAAATAATTTTTCTACAGTAAATTTTATAGTTTGTTGAAGAGGTTCGGTCTCCTGGAATATTTTCATCAGTTGAAGTTTTTATTTGGCGGCAAGTTGACAAGAAGATTTGAAGCCTTCCATAAATTCAAAATGAAAATTATGGTTTTGGAATTTTTTTGCAAATGAGGTGAAAAAATTTGAATAATCTCGCAATATCAACAATATGATAGGAATAACCAAAACCATTTGCTCGTATGGATATCACACACTGACAGTTCAGGTTGAAGTGGATATTTTACCTGGATTGTCCGGATTGCAAATTGTCGGGTTGGGCGATAGCGCCATAAAGGAATCCAGAGAAAGAATTCATTCTGCCATAGTCCATTCAGGTTTTGAATTTCCGGTAAAATATATCGTGGTAAACCTTGCGCCCAATGAAAAGCCAAAAGAAGGCGCCATGTCGGAACTGGCCATATGCGTTGCCATATTGATTGCCAGCGGCCAATTGCCGCAGGAATATTTTGTCGACAAGGTTTTGCTGGGATCACTTTCGCTGAACGGTGAACTTCAAAACACCTCAGGGCTTATGGGCGCAACGCTTCATGCAAGCCAATTGTCCCAAATATCTTCTGTAATCATACCTCACGGGGGTTTATCCGATGTAGACTGTATTCCTGATCTGGTTCTGTATCCTTTGCGGTTCATGTCTCAATTGCGCCAGATTGTATCGGGAGCAATAAGTCCCTGGAAAAATTCTTTTATTCATATTCCAAAAGTAACACGGGAAATAGATATGTCTGAAGTTATCGGGCTTGAAAATGCGAAAAAGGGGCTGGCTTATTGCGTTATTGGCAGGCATCACTCCATGTTGATTGGAGCGCCCGGAACCGGCAAAACTCTTTTGTCAAAGGCCGTCGGCTCCATTCAGCCGCAAATGAGCCGCAATGAAATCCTGGAAACTTCATGCATTTACTCCATGACCAAACTCCTAAACACCAATCTTGTTTACCATCGCCCGTTTCGTTCTCCTCATCATACAACTTCCGGGATTGCAATGGTCGGGGGAGGAACAAAACCCATGCCAGGAGAGGTAAGTCTTGCACACAACGGGATTTTGTTTCTCGATGAACTTATGGAATTTCCCGCTGCAACCCTCCAGGCGCTGCGAGAACCAATGGAAGACCGCATTATTACTGTCAGCCGGGCAAAAGGCTCCTTTCGATTCCCGGCAAATTTTCAACTGTTGGCCGCTACAAATCCGTGCCGCTGCGGATACCTTTTTTCCAGCAAGCAAGTATGTTCATGCGGTCCGCTGCTGGTGCAAAATCTATACAGAAAAATTGTCGGACCATTTCTGGACAGAATCTCGGTAGAACTCGAAATTCCAGAGCCTCCAGGGTATAATCTCCCGGATGAAAGAAATGAAAAAAATTCTCAATGGTGGCTTGAAAAAATAAACGAGGCACACAAACGAATGCTTCGCAGAAACGGAAACATCTCAAACTCTCAATTGCAGCTTGAAAATGTCAAAAAAATTTACGGAACATTAAAAAATTATGAAAATATTTTGCGTAACTATTCTGCTGCAAACATGTTGAGCAATCGTGGAATAGTAAATACCCTGCGTCTTGGAGTCAGCATTATGGATTTCCATGAGAGCGCCGTTATGCGCGACTGCTTTCTTGAGGAAGCATTTCGTTATCGCGTAATCTGCCACCTTAAGGCAAAACTTCTGGATCGAGTCGCCTGATTTCCGCATGTTCATTTTACTTTAGTAAAAAATGCGTCAACTCTGCTGCAATCTTGTCAATGGCATACTCAATGTAGTCTTCATCCGTAATACGCTTCTGGTATTCTGTAATTTTTTCCTGCCTGTTCGCATAATTGCGTTTTCCAAGCTCGGTAACTTTAGGTATGGATCTTTTGCCTTTATTCGCAAGTCTTCTTGCCATGTTGTTACTTCCCTGTAACTTGATTTGAACCATCCTTGGTTCATGTTAAGATATCGGTTTGCTACATGAAAAACTTTATTTCTTTAAATGCAATACACACCTCAAATTAAAAAAATCGCATAAATCCCCTTTTTTGATGAAATTTTTTGGAAAAATCAATCTTTATATTTCTCGATATGTAAATCCGGTTTGATTTGGACGCATCCTGTCTGCACTCATGGCGATGAAACCTTCTCTATGACGCCCTGTTTAAAAATGGCATATTTTCGATAAATTCTATTAATTTATTTTTCTCGTCAAACAGCATGATTGCAAATCTAACGTCCAGAAATTTCCCACACTTGACGTTTAGTTCATCAATTGCCTGAAGATATCGCTGTATCTGGCTGAAACTTACAGGCGGGTATCCCATTGAATAATAATTTTGAAAAACTTTTTTTACTTCTATTAAATAATAGATTTTTTCCTTTTCCTTTTTTCTCAGAGCCATTATATCAATTTCAACGCCGCCGATACGGCGGTTACGGGACAATATGACATAACCATCCCTTTTTAAAAAATTTACAGCGGAGTTTTCCGTCACATTGGATGACATAATTCGTATTATTGATTGGGCGCTATTTGTCAATGGTTTTTTAGTAAAAAAATGTTGACTTGCCGTCAGAATTATTTTCTATTATTATAATATGTTAGAAATTTTTGACGGGTTTATCGATGCCGTATCTTCCGAGTTTCATATTCCCTTTAAAAAGGAAAACGACGGGGAATATTCGGCCATGGTTGAATTTGAGGGCGGCAGACATCAAAGAGTGCTGATTTCTTTTGGCAGAGACGATCAGGGCGATCCCATGATTAGCTATTACTCCGTGATTTGCAAGCTGGATGAACCGTCTCCGGATTTATTTCGTGAAGCCCTTTTATTAAATACCAATCTGACATACGGCGCCATTGCCTTGATGGACGATAATTCATTAATCATGCACCAGGCTACTTTTTTGAAAGACCTCGAACCACAGAGGTTTATTAAATCATTTTTATATGTAGCCGCAAAAGCCGATGAGCTGGAAGAACAACTGACAGGCGAGGACATTTCCTGAACCATCGATACAAATGATCAACATCTCTTTCTGGGGTTCTCCCTTCATATCCGCAAGATTGCTTGAAACGCTATTAAAATGTCAAAATGTTTCTGTAAAATTTGTAGTCACGAGGGAAGACAAACCTCGAGCCGCTCGCGGCAGAGAATACGAGCCAACCCCGGTAAAAAAAATAGCACAGCTAAACAATATTCCTGTATTTACTCCCAAATCGCTGAAAATCAATTCCGGCGATCTTTTGGATAAAGTAGCGAAACAAAGCGTAGATGCAAATGTGGTATTTGCCTATGGGAAAATAATTCCGGAACAGTTTTTTTCTCTACCACCCCATGGAACAGTAAATTTTCATGCGAGTCTTTTACCAATACTGCGAGGGGCTTCGCCCATTGAGCATTCTCTTTTGCTTGGGCATGAAAAAACAGGGTGGACCATGCAGAAAATGGTAGAAAAGCTGGATGCCGGAGATATCTACTATACATCCGAAGTTCCCATAAAATGGGACGATAATTTTTCAAGTCTCGCCGAACGATTGATGAACCAACTACTGTTATTTTCCAGCGATATCCTTGAAAAGTATATACAGGGCGAGTTAATTCCCGTGGCGCAAAGCGATTCGGAAGCGACTCTATGCGGAAAAATAGACAATACAGCCGGAAAAGTAAACTGGCAGGACGATGTTTTTCATATTCGAAATACGGCCCGCGCATTTAGCGAACGCGGCGGAATACATACCTTTTTTCTCGGGAAAAAATGCAAAATTTTTCCGGACTTGAGCGTAACGAGGGAAGAAATTCTTAAGTCTTCTCATATAATAGCCGAGCCCGGGGTTGTTTCAAGGATCACAGATGAGCATATCTGGATTGCCTGCGCCAACAACACAAGTTTACCCATTGCCTCTTTACAACCCGAGGGAAAAAAGAAACTTTCCACAAAGGATTTTGTTAATGGCTACAGAGTGAAACTACATGACAAAACAGGATGATTTAGATTATTGCATTTTTGGGGCGCTTCGCGCCCCAAAAGTGCGCATTTTATTAGATTCTGACGTGAGTATTGAGGTTCCTGCCCAGGCTCATCTGATTTTTTGAAAGTATCGGCAATCTGAAAATATTAATTGACGATCCCGGTCATTTCTATTTAATTCTTAACCATGAACAAACGAACAGTAATGGTTATAGATGACTCCAGCGCGATACGGCAGGCATTAAAAGATATTTTATCAGAAAGCGGTTTTTTTGTAATTGAAGCGCGCCATGGAGCAGCAGCTCTGGAATACCTTGATGGCAAAAAAGTAAACCTCATACTCCTCGATCTGAATATGCCCGAAATGGACGGATACGAATTTTTAAAAATGCTCCGGGGCAACGCTAAATATGCCTCTTATAAAAACACACCTGTGATTATTTTAACTACCGAAACAGACAAGTCCAACAAGGAAAAAACAAAAGAGCTTGGCGCCTATGGGTGGATCAATAAACCATTTAACCCCAAGGCTATTATCGACGTAGTTGAACAACACTGTCTTAAAGAATAAATTCTGCTTGAAGCTTCAAAGACAATATCGAATATGCTCCCGGCATAATTTTTTTAGAAGTATAAGAGATTGCTGACAGGTATCTCCTTTTCTTTTGATTATACTTCATAAAAAATGAATGTGTGGGTTTCAAAAAATTAATTAAAACAGGAGAGATTTATGGAGAAAAAAGTATTTTTTTTAGCCGTAACTTTAACTTTTCTTTTTAGCAATTGCTCAAAAGAAAATGTAAAAAGAGAAAGGGTGGGCGGATCAACAATTATTATTTATGATCAGGCATCTGTATCTCTGTTTACTAAACAATCATTGTTACCTTCGTGTATCGATGGGGTAAAAAAAGCAGGGGCATCAAATGTGGTTTCCACCCATGGCGGATCGGCGGATGGTTTAACCGGTCAATTGGCAACAAGCACTACAACAAAAGAGTGCAGAGCGGAAGGTGTCGAATGAAAAACATCAATTTAATAGTTCAGGAAATAACCATGAAAAAAATATTAATATTAGTTATTGGTATAACAGCTTTGGCCAATTGCAAAACTGTGGATAAATCCATAGTTGGCGGACGGCAGACCATTGTGGTAAATCGAGGCATAATCATGCCTGGATATCCCAATGCATCCCCAACCATTGCTCCATTTAACACAGTATTTTCCAGCGATATCGAAGATTGTTTGCAGGATTTACGGGCAGAAGGCGTAACCCAGGTCACTCATGTGGAAGGAACTTCCAGCACATCAGCGGACAGATCGCTTTTTCCGTTGTCTTTAAACTACTCTACAAGTCCAATGGAGTATTGTCAGGCAGTAGGCAACAGATAGTAAATTTCACTTGCTGCAAAGCCAATGTGCGAATATAATCGTACATTGGCTGGCTTTTCCAATTATATATCAAACCTGTCTGTGATAAATTTTTTTTTTAATCTATCTTTTTGTGTGTTTTTTAAAAAAGCGGTTCATCTAAAGTTCATTTTTTTAAATATCCCGTTGATTCTTTTATTTTTGTTCAAGATGAATACTGTTTATGCTGCTCCGGGAGTTGTCAATCTAACAAAGTCCGGAAAACTCTATAAAGACATACAATGGTTAAAGCTGTTACATTATGATTTAAAAAATGAAAGTTATACCAGCCGGGCATTAAACAAGGAATTTTTTTTTTCACCCGACGGCGGAAGCAGTCCCGCTTCTGAACTTTTTGCGGAAATTGATGCTTTCATAAATTCAGCGAAAACCGGCGATGACCATCCTGCGTGCAGGTTCCCAGCCCGTTACAACCGGCTAAAACAGGAGTTGGGAGCCGATGTGTTTAAATTTAACCTGTCGGCCTGTAAAAAACTAAATCATTTTAAACAAAAAATGCGTCCAAAATCGGTCAGCCTTGTATTTGTTTCCGCCATGATGAGGGCGCCGGCTTCCATGTTTGGCCATACCTTTATTAAACTCAATAAAGAAGATGGTAATGTTTTAACCGACTATGCGTTTAGCTTTGTCGCAAAAACAGAATCTGCCGGCTACTTTGAAACCATCTATCGCGGTCTCACGGGAGGGTTTTACGGCTATCTCGAATACCTTGATTTTGATTTCAGAATCAAGTATTACAATATCTATGAAAATCGAAATCTCTGGGAATTTCAGTTAAACTTCAAGCCCGAAGAAATTGAAATATTGCTCAATCACCTCTGGGAGTTGGAGTCGGGTCAATTCAAGTACCTTTTTGCCTCGGAAAATTGTTCTTACTATAATTCATATATATTGGAGGCGGCAAAACCTTCGCTGAGTTTAACCAGTAAAACCGATTTTGTAACCATACCGGCAGATACCATGAAGAGAATTATCGAGGACGAATCTATTCTTCTTGAAGCGCGTTACTATCCTGCCAACATTCTGCAATTTCAGACTATTTACAATACATTAAATTCCAGAGAACGATTTCTGGTCAACCGCTGGTTAAAGGGAGATATTGATCCGCAAAAAATCGAAAGCCTGCGGAAGGATCTTTTCTTGAACGCGGTTGCCTACGGCGCTCTTATGGAGGCTTACGACAACGAAAAGTTTCTAAAACCAGAAAACAAGAAAATTCTGGATCAGGTTTTTCATATTATGGGGGAAAACAATGTCCAGTTTAAATCTTTTGCGCAACCCGATTTTACCAATCCAAGTATTGGGCATCTGCCATCCATGATTGCCCTGAATTATGGCTCGACTTCGGGTTTAAATTATCTGGAATTTGTCGTTCGCCCTTTAATGCACGATTACAATGATTCCCCCCTTGGTTATCTGTTGTTTTCAGAAATCAGTATTTTTCAGGGAAAGTTTATTTACAGTATACCTGATAAATCCTTTAAAATCAAGCAAATCGACATTTTGCGTCTTTTGTCCATTTCGCCGATCACCGGAAATTTTTTTAATCTTTCCTGGAATCTGTCGCTATCTTATGAGTTGTTGAACCGGTTATCGCCGGGCGTAAAAGACTACGATAAATATGCCGGCATGTTTAAAACCGGTTTTGGCGTCGCATGGAAAATACCGCAAATAAAAAATGAGATGGCTGTTTATTCTTTTGTCAACGCTCTTGCCGACATATCCAATACTTTTGATTTATTTTACAGAGCAGGTCTTTCGGCAGAAACGGGACTTTTCTGGTATCCCGTGGACATTGTAACAACAAATATTATTATGGAGTACGGGTTATATTATCCATACCTGGTTCAGCCCTTCTGGAAAATTACCGGAAATATCAACGTTCTTGTTTCAAGAAATGTTGCGTTTCAGGCCGGGATCGGTTACGATGTGTATAACAACAGTATTTCATATAACGGTGGACTAAAGCTTTACTATTAGTTATGAGAATTTTTTTTGCTCTATTTTTTTTAACGGCATCATTGTTTGCAATAACAGGCTGCTCCGGTTTTTTTTATTATCCGGATCATCGGGTCTATCTACCGCCTGAAAATTATCATATTCAATATACCGATTACACAATTGAAAGCGCCAACCATGTACGCCTCCATGTTCGCTGGTTTCCTTCGGCGCTAAAAGAGACGCGGGGGCATATTTTACAATTTCACGGGAACGCCGAAAATCTGACCAGTCATTATGCATCGCTCATATGGCTGATTAACGAGGGCTATGACCTGATTACTTTTGATTATCGCGGATATGGAGATTCGCAAGGAAAGCCCGACCCGGAAGGGATCAGAAATGACGCTCTGAACACAATACAATTTGTATTTAAAAAGACAGATGACAGCAAAAAAACCAAAAAAATATTTCTGTATGGTCAAAGTATTGGCGGAGCCATATTGCTTGACGCCTTAACACAACTGAAAACCGATCCGGGGATTTCCGGCATTATTCTGGAAAGCACTTTTGATTCCTATAAAAATCTTGCCATTGGAAAATTAAGCCGGCAATGGTTTACATGGATATTCATCCCCCTTGCCGCAATGATCGTTTCTGATGCAACCAGCCCTCACGGAAAACTTGGAAAACTTCCGGCCGGGGTTCCAAAGCTTGTTTTTCATGGCGATGTGGATATGGTTATACCTGAAAAATACGGACTGCATTTGTTTAATGAATTGGGCAATCCAAAGAAATATATTTTGGTTAAAGGCGGAGCGCATTTAAATATGTACAATTTGAAAAATGGAATTTATAAAAAAGATTTGCTCGATTTTCTGGCAAATGCAAAATCTGAAAACTTATCCAGTTTTGATTACGACCAGCAATAAAGAATTGACAGGGGCTTCGGCCTGTTTATGTTATATTTGATCTCAAAAAAATTTTAAGAAAAGGATGGATTATGAAAAAATTAAAGCTGGTTTTGGGCTTTTTGATCGTATTGGGATTTAGCGCACAGTTTACGCCTGTTGAAGCGGCAGGTCCGAATTTTAAACAAGGGAATTTTTTTCTGGGACCTTCTGTTGGCCTTGGTTTTGGTTTTGGTTTTGGCTCGGGTTTAAGTTTACCGCTTGGCTTAAATGCAGAGTATGCAGTAACCAAAGACATTGGCGTTGGAGCCTATGTTGGATTTGTTGGTTTTGGTATTCTTGGCGCTTCTTATTCTTTAATACCGATTCAGGTTACGGGTATGTATCATTTTGATATTCCGGATAACCCAAAACTTGATGTTGCGCTTGGGCTGGCTCTTGGATACACCCTGTCTTCGGGACCATTTTTTAGCGGATACAATTGGTTTGCCTGGGGGGTATTCATAAATGCCCGATACTTTCTCAGTAACAAAGTCGCATTAAAGGGGCGGCTTGGCTGGGGAATATCCGCGCTTGAAATTGGGGTTGATTTTAAACTGTAATATGCAACAGGATCAATAGAATAGCCAATTTGTGGTTGTATCTATTGTTTTCCCCGCCGTGAAATATGTAGGGGTTGATGGAGGGTTTTTGCAAGGGTCGCAGATCTGCGACCCTTGCAAAAAAACCGGAATCAAGGGGGAGACTTCCCCCTTATGCAACTGTAATTTCTTTATTTAAATACACGTCTTGAATGGCATTTAAAAGTTCAATTCCCTGCTTGAGGGGTTTTTGAAAGGCCTTTCGTCCGCTGATTAATCCCATGCCGCCGCCTCTTTTGTTGAGTACCGCTGTTTTTACGGCATCGCCCAGATCGTTTTTACCCGAAGCGCCGCCCGAATTTATCAAGCCAATTCTACCCATATAATTGTGCGCCACCTGATATCTTACAAGATCTACCGGATGGTCCGTAACGAGATCGCTGTACATTTTATCGTTTATTTTGCCGTATGATCCTTTCTTGTCGCCCAGTTTTTCATTGACTGCCCTGAAACCGCCGTTATTTTCCGGCAACTTTTGTTTCACAATATCCGCGCCGATGGTTACGCCCAGATGGTTGGCCTGTCCGGTTAAATCTGCGCTGGTGTGATAATCTTTTCCGTCTACCTTGAAGCCGTTGTTTCGCAAATAGCACCACAGGATTGTGGCCATACCCAGTTCATGCGCCCGCGCAAATGCCTGCGAAACTTCCTGTATCTGGCGCGACGATTCATCGGAACCAAAATATATGGTGGCTCCAACTCCGATGGCGCCCATATCCCAGGCCTGTTCCACCTGTGCAAACATGATCTGGTCAAATTTATTGGGATACGTCAAAAGTTCGTTGTGATTGATTTTCACAATGAACGGAATTTTATGGGCATACTTTCTGGACACCGCGCCCAGAACGCCGAGCGTAGATGCCACCCCGTTTGCCCCGCCTTCGATGGCAAGCTTTACAATATTTTCCGGATCAAAATAATCCGGATTGGCGGCAAACGAAGCTCCCGCTGAATGCTCGATGCCCTGATCGACCGGCAAAATGGACAGATATCCGGTACCGGCAAGTCTTCCGGAAAAAAACAAATTGTGCATGCTTCTCAAAACCTGTTGATTTCGATCTGTATGGACAAAAATATTATCCAGATAATCGGGGCCGGTTGTGTGTATTTTTTCCTTTGGTATGGCCTTGCACCTGTGATTTAATATAGTTTCCGCATCCTTATCCAGATATTGGGTAATTTGATTTAATGACAACATTTTTCCTCCATTGATGATTATTGGCCGGGATATTGGAGACGAGGGGGATCGAACCCCTGACCTCTTGCATGCCATGCAAGCGCTCTCCCAGCTGAGCTACGCCCCCGATTACGAGATGCTTTCTCGACATCATTAGATGAAACCATAATTCCAAACCCGATGACAAGCTTTTTTCATTGACGTTGTACAATCGCGTATCGCGCATGAAGCCTGGGCTTGAACTTCAATAATCAGATCAACATGTATTAAAATGCGCAGTTTTTGGACAGCACCAAAACTGCGTCAGTCTAAATCATTCTGACTGAATTTCGAATTCATGCCCAGTCACATGAGTCCGTATTCATCCAGCCGCATGTTGGTAAAAATTAAAGGAAATTTTTTTCGTTGGCTTTTATTACAAGACGCTGATTCAGTACGGTACTGTTTTTTAGCGGCTCAATTTGCAGGTCTACTGTGCCGGAATTTTCCGGATCGTCAGTCTTCAGGCAGACAGATATTTTCAACCTGACGCTGGTTTTGTCATCGCAATAACGAGCCATAATTTTAGCGCAAATGAGTATATCTTCGCCGGTGAGACTGGAAGCATACGGCGATCCGGAATTTTCCAGAAACTGTTCTATAGATGCCATTTCAGATTTGCCGGTTTGCATGGATTCGCCGGATCCCCAGATGCTTTTTATTTCTTCCCGGCAATTGTGACTGGCTTCGTTGTGGACAAATTCCAGCAAAGCGGTTGGCCCTGGCATGGAGGCTTCTGGTTCCAGAACAATGTGGTTTGCGGCGTAATGCCTGATTAATTTGTTTTCTCCCTCGTTTCTTCCCAACGCGAGCCGCAGACCTTTCCGGATTTTTACATGCCTTCCGGTGGCAAGAATGGTCAGGGTGTCCATGGTTAATGGCTGCGAGGCGTTTGATTTTAGAAAATCTTTTCGGTCTGACAATAAATCCTTGAAACGTACTGCGTATGTTTCATCGGTCAGAAAGCAGCAGCCGCCGGCAGGCGCGGAAATATTTTGTATATTGTATTTTTGCGCCATTTTTATCTGTTCTTTTCTGGAGCGTCCCTCGATGCGGCCAAGCAAACCGCGGTTTATCCAGCCCAGTTTTTCCGGTTCGGTTTCTTCGTGAAATTGTCCAGACAGGGGGCGCACAAGAAATCCCTTTAATCCGGACTTTTCGGCGATGAGCTTTGCCGTATCTTTTCTTTGCGACTTGGGCCGCTGCCCGATAACCTCGCCGGTAGCTATAAAATCAAATCCGTTTTTTTCCATGAGTTCGCGGGTTTTTGCAAGCATGTGGATGCGGCAGTCAATACATGGATTTACGTTTTTTCCCCAGCCATATTTTGGGTTGGTAATAATGGAAATATAATCCTTGCTTATATCAATGACTTCCAGATCAATTCCAAGTTCTTCGGTTACCTTGAAAACATCCGGTTTGTTTTCGTCAAATCGTCCCGATTTTTTTTGGTGCGAGTTTATGCAAAATCCGGTGCTGATATAAACTCCGGTTACATCAACGCCTTGTTCCTGCAGCATCTTTACTGCAAGAGTGGAATCCAGTCCCCCGCTGGTGAGGACATAGGCTTTTCTTGGGGGAATTTTTTTCTGAAGCATATTGTGGATGTTTATGATAAAGGTTATTGATTGCCGGAGCTGTGTCAATGAAATTTCAGGCAAGAGGGGAACAATAGATTTTTTGCCATTGCGTATAAATCTGCTTCCCCTGGCGCGCACGCGGTTGCGCGCCGCCCCATTAGTAATAATAGAAGCATGTCTATTTTTGTGAAACATTATTTATAAGAAGTCGCAACCTGCCGATATTGAAATATGGAAAATAAGCGCTTTATACATTAAATTCCCCATATGAAAAAAATTGCAGTAAACGAACTTGTTACCGGAACCGCCTACGATAAACCTGTCTACATAGACAGAGAAAATATGCTCGTGGATGCATATGAGGCGCTAAAGGATTCTGATATAGAAAGATTGAAAAAATGGAATATTAAAGAAGTTGAAACAGACGGCAATCTTGCAACGCCGAAAATTATTGAAAAAGAAATTATACCGGAAGGTCCCGAAAAAATTGACATAGATAAAGCCGTGGCAGAATTAAGAAAAGCGGCGCAGGCGCGCGAAAAAGTCCAGAGCTTGATAGCCAACGGCTCAAAAATTATAACCGAAGCATATGAAGTACTCGCTGCTGAAAAACCCTACCAAATAAGCACGGTACGAAATCTGGCAGAAGACATTGTAAATCTTTCCATGGACAGCCCGCTGGCGTTTATCAGCTTGTATTATCAGGATTATGGGGCAAACACGCTGTACAGTCATCTTGTGCAGGCAGCCATATTTGGCGCATACCTGGGAAATGCCCTTGAATTATCTGTGCCAAAATCCATAGAACTTTGTTTCTCGATACTGTTAATGGATGTGGGTATGATGCAGTTGTCAGCATCCATCAGAATGAAAGAAGGCAAGTTAAACGAGTTTGAAAAATCGCAGCTTCAGGCGCATCCGCTGCATGGATATCAATTGCTGACTCAATTTGCCAAGGTGAAAAACAGCGTGGCGATGGTCGCGTTGCAGCATCAGGAACATTTTGACGGCTCCGGTTATCCCCGGCACACAAAGGGAGAAGACATTACAGAATATGCCCGCATAGCCATTATTGTTGATTCCTATTCCGCTCTGCTTGAAGATAAAGCGTATCGAAAAAAAAAGCTGCCTTATGCGGCCATGAAAGAATTGCTTGCCTTTGGATTGTACAGGTATGACCCCAATTATATGAAGCATTTCCTTTACAAATTTTCCATTTATCCTGTGGGCTCCCTCGTGGAATTATCCGATAAATCTTTCGGCATGGTGGTCAGATCGGGGCATGAAAAACCCATGCGCCCTCTGGTATACATTTACCGGGATTCGCGCGGCAACAGTCCGGAAAAAATGAAATTTGTGCATCTGCTCTACCAGCCGGAAATTTATATAATGAATCCGGTGTTGCCCGAAAATGCAAATTTTGACTATAATGCCGAAGCTGATTTGCTGCTAAAAAAAATTCAGTAATTGGCCATGCTAACTTATCTGTTTCGTAAAATTTTATCATTTGCAATATTATTTATATTTTTGATTTTTTTGATTCTTTTACTTCAAAAAAGCCGGGAAGGTTCGGCGGCTATTATTCTGGGAGGACAAAGGAGCAACGCCGCAGAAATTCAACAGCTGGAAAATCTGGCGGGTGAAAATCTTTCTGGATTTGCGCATTTTAAATCAATATTAATCGCCATGCTCCATCTTGATTTTGGAAAAAGCATAAGCGGCCAACCGGTTCCGGGTGCGGTTTTTGAGGCAGCTCAAAAAACAATCGCGCTTGCCCTGTTTGCCGGAATTTTTTCCTTATTGTACGGCGTTGTACCCGGCGTGTACGGGCACTACAAAACCCGGTTCCGCAAAAAACTGCAAAATCTGAATTATTTTATACTCGCTACGCCCATATTTATTATCGGTCTTTTGGCCATGTGGATATTTTCATTATTCCTGAAATGGTTCAGTCCTGGAGGAGTAGACTCTGCCTTCTGGTTTGTCTTGCCCGGACTTGCGCTCGGATTAAAATCTGGAGCGCAGTTGTATTTATTTACCGATGAATTTATGGCGCATGAATTAAAGAAACAATATATCACAACAGCCATTGCGTACGGTTATGGTCGCTGGAAAATTATTTCCGTGTATGCTTTGAAAAGTATGGCGTTGCCCTTGCTCTCTTTCTGGCTGCTGGAACTTGGTTCGTATCTGGCGGGAGCCGCCATTGTAGAAATGATTTTTTCAATTCCGGGGATCGGCAGTCTGCTTTTAAAGGCATTGATGCGATACGACATAAATTTGTTGATTGGCGTTCTTGTGTTTGTTTCTGTAATGATTTTTATAATTACCCTTTTGCATGAATTTATCGATAAAATTTATGCGGGTTATACCGGCAAAACAAATGAAAATTAGCAGGAAGATATTTATTATTGGCTCTTTTTTTTTCGTAATGCTTTTATTAATGACGCCGGGAAGACCATCAATCGTTCCGGCAATTGCCTATCAAAAGCCATATTTTAAAAATATATTTGACTTTAACCTTTCGGGAAACTCGCCGTTGGGCGAAAATATGACATCGCTGATGGTTTGGGGTTACTGGCAGACGCTTCTTGCGGCATTGCTGGGCAGACTTTTTGCCGTGCTGCTTTCTCTTGCCGGTCTGGCCATTGCATGGACGGGTAGATCCGCAGGACATTTCTGGATTACCCGGATTTCGGAAGCCCTGATGACCATACCTTCCCTGTTGTTGGCGCTATCTCTTGGATATCTGATTGGCGAAGGGTTTCAGGTAATGATTCTGGTCATTGCGGTATCAGAGTGGGCATACAACCAGAAATGGATGCTGGGAAGATTGAGCGAATACAAGAGGTATACATATGTGGAGGCAAGCCTCAGCATGGGCGCAGGCAGAACGCATATTTTCAGGAAACACTTCTGGCCGTTGGCCGTCAGAGATTTGTCTTTTTTGTTTTTTATATATTTTCCGGGATCCCTTTTAACGGTAACTGCTCTTGAGTTTTTAGGCGTTTCTTCAGGGTCGGGGGTTGCCGGGCTGGGATCGATTATTGCCTTGAATAAAGATCTGATATTTTTATACCCTCACGTAATCATCCCGCCTGTTGTTCTCGTAGTAATAACAGTATACATTGCCGTTGTGATAAAAAATGAGGTTTTGCGGCCGCTCCAGGAATATACAGGGTCGTCGGGTATGGCTGCATGAAAAAACAAATTTGTATCATTGCCGGTTCGGGGAATTTGCCGGAATATGCGGTAGATGAGGCCATTTACGGGAATCTGAATTTCAGCGTGTATTTTCTGGAGGAAAAAAATATTCGGCTTGCCGGGAAACTGAAAAAAAATGGAATTTCTTTTCAGGTTGTGCACACAGGCCAGTTTGACGAAATCCTGAAAAAGCTCAAAAACGAAAAAACAGACGAAGTTTTGATTGTCGGAAAAATTGAAAAAGAAAAAATTCTCAAGGGCATAAAATTTAGCCTGAAAACTCTCCGGCTTTTGAAGCAAATCCGCAACTGGAACGATAAATCCATTTTTCAACTCATTGCTTCGGAATTTCAAAAGGCCAACATTACCATTTTGCGCCAGGATCATTTCTTAAAATCGCTGACCCTGAATCCTGGAATATATTCCAGAAAAAAACCCTCAAAAACCGATATGGAAAATATCGGGTATGGAATGGAATTTGCCAAAAAAATCGCCGCTCAGGATATTGGCCAGACCGTCGTGGTTGCCGCCAAAATGCTTTTGGCCGTGGAGGCCATAGAAGGAACCAACGAGGCCATAAAACGGGGCGGTCATTATGCCCATAAAAAAACAACGGCGGTTTGCAAGGCCATGCGAAAAAACCAGGACACCCGATTTGATGTCCCTACTGTTGGCGTTGATACCGTGGAGATTATGCATCAAAGCGGATGCCAGATTCTCGCGGTAGAGGCAAAACGAACGTTTGTAATGGATCGGGAGTTGTTCTTGAAAAAAATAAATCACTATAAAATGGTGTTTGTGGCGGTGTAACTTTGCAACCAGATTATGAAACAAGGCGGATTCAAATCATATGTGCGAGATTTCAAAATAATAAACCACGAATGAACACCAATTGACACGAATGGAAAGGGAGAGAGGGAAAGGCCACTTTTTATATCCCTGATTAAGGCGATCCATTAGTTTTTAATTCAGGTAAAGCTTCATAACAGGGAACCTGTTTTTTGAACAATATCCTCCACTTGATCTGCAATATGCTTTATGAGATGTGTGAATCGGTGGCCAAGAAAGCGAATAATGATACGCTG
>JAOUFE010000115.1 GCA_029858425.1 Spirochaetia bacterium
CCCCAAAGGCTGAACGACAATATTCCACTGCCATGGCGATTCGATGTGCTTGCTGATAATCTCTCTTGTTCCTACTGTTCCGGCCAAAACAAATATTGCCGCCAGCGAAAGCCCCAGAGGCAATTCGTAACTTATCATCTGGGCAGATGATCGAACCGCTCCCAACAGGGAAAACTTGTTATTGGAAGCCCAGCCACCCAGAATAATTCCATAAACGCCCAGAGAAGAGATGGATATCATAAAGAGAACCCCGGTATTGAGATCGACCAATTGCACATAGATTTCCCGGCCAAATATAACAAGCTTGTCTCCAAACGGCAAAGCAGCCCAGGGCAACAATGAAATGACGATTACAATAGATGGGCCAAGAATAAACAATAAACGATCGGCATGAGCCGGTATAATTTCTTCTTTAAATAGAAATTTTAATCCATCTGCAACAGGTTGAAGCAAACCAAAAGGGCCTACACGATTGGGACCTTTTCGAAGCTGCATGTAAGACATAATTTTTCTTTCTGCAAGCGTGGTGTAGGCGGCAGCCCCAAAAATCGCAAGGAAGAAAATCAGTAATTTTACCGCCGCTATAATTATTTCTTCGACCATTTCAAGCTCCTGTGCCTGCTGCCATTTTCCCGGATATTTTCAAGGTCAACCTGTTTATAATATCGGGCACTAAAACAGCTTCCCCTGCGGGCGTTATAATCTTCTGAAATTTTTGTTCCATGCCATTTATGTTTACCAGTATTCCCGATTGTTCAATCAGCGAAGGGATAGCGAATGTTACGACGGCTCTATGGTCATGCACAGTTACAAAAGGCGAGAACAAAATAATTTTATCAAATTTTCCAAGGGCTTCCATCAAGTCCGGATTTTCCACAAACTTGTCATCCAGTACGGCCAAAAGCAAGTCTGCCTGCAACGGATTTTTTAAAATATCGAGGGCAGTAACTGATCCCGATAAACCAGACTTTTTAGCGCCCTGGGAATTGGGATAGGGATCATTTGCCAGTAAAACTTCGCCTGTTTTGATGTCTGTATTATTTTCAATTTGCGATGAATGTACACGGTAATCTATATTTTCTGTTTTTAAAATATTTTCTGCAAAATCTTTTAAAGCCTGCATGGATTCCAGAGTCTCATTTGCGCTGGCTATCGCCGCTATTCTGGTCGAAGATTTAATCATTGTTGCGGCTTTTTCAATCGCCGTATTTAGATCAATTTCTGTGCCTGAAGAAGTATGCGCTATTTTCCGGTTTTCATTAAAAAATTTATATCTTAATCGCCCGTAATCGCACATCCAGTAAGAATTTACAGCGGCATTAAATCTGGGTTTTATTCTCAATACTTTATTTTGTTTATCAATGGAATAAACTACATTGCAACCTTTGCCGCAGGAAGTACACAAGCCTTCGCTGTGCTTTAAAAACCAGACCCGGCTTTTAAACCTGAAATCGGTAAGAGTCAATGCGCCCACAGGACAAATATCTACCATGTTCCCTTGGTAATTATGCGTAATTTTTTCGCCCGGCAGCGCAGAAAGTTCGGTTTTGTTACCGCGCCAGGTTCGGGTAAACGAATAATCATGGGCAATTTCTTTGGTAAAACGCGAACAACGGTCACAATGAATACAGCGGTTTAATTCAGGCGTAATCACATCTGAAAACAAAGTCTTTTTAAACGTTCTTTTTTGATCCAGAAACTGCGATTTTGAAAATCCGTATTGAAAAGAATAATCCTGTAAAACACATTCCCCGGCCTGATCGCAAATGGGGCAATCTAACGGATGGTTTGCCAGTAGAAATTCCATGATATGTTTTCTGGTTTGAATTACCTTTTCGGTTTTCGTGCGAATGACCATTCCATCAGTAGGATCCTGGTAACAGGATGGCTGTAATTTGGGCATAAAGCTGATTTTCACTTTACCATTTTCATCTTTTGACAATGAACCGTCTTTTTCTTTTGCCGGCATTCCCACTTCGACCATGCACATGCGGCAATTCCCCGAAACAGACAAAGCCGGATGATAGCAAAAATGCGGGATGTCTACTCCCACAGATTTTGCCAGTTCAATAATATTGGCCTTGCCGGTAAACTGCACCGGAATATCATCTATTATAATTTCAGGCATGACTGGTTTCCCCGGATTTTAAACCGTATTTCCCTTTTTTAATATATTCCAGAAAATCACTACGAAATTTGCGTATAAAGGCGAGCGCCGGCGTAACAAATGCATCTCCAAAAGCGCAAATGGTGTTTGGACCTATAAACTTGCTTAAATTTTCAATTTTATCCAGATCTTCTTCTCGTCCTTCGCCTTTATAAATTCTGTTAAAAATGTCGTAAAACCAGTCGCAGCCTTCGCGGCAAGGTGTACATTGTCCGCATGACTCATGGGCATAAAACTTCATGGCGCGCCATGCAACCTTCACCATATCTGTCGTTTCGTCAAAGACAATTACAGCGCCGGTTCCGAGCATGGAACCTCTGGACGCAATAGACTCATAATCCAGAAGCATTCCTTCGAGTTCATGTGGCAGTAAAACCGGGGTCGAACTTCCGCCAGGAATAACGGCCTTTAATTTTTTTCCTCCGCGAACGCCGCCGGCAATATCTTCAAAAAATTCCTTCCAGGGCGTTCCCAGATTTAATTCGTAAACTCCTGGTCTTTCCACATGGCCTGAAATACCAAATAATTTTGTCCCGCCGGATTTGGAAGTGCCCAGATCAGAATACCATTTGCCTCCGTTGGCTATTATAGAAGGTACGGCAGAGAAAGTTTCGACGTTATGAACCGTGGTTGGTTTGCCATAAAGCCCAAACTGTGCCGGGAAAGGGGGCTTTAACCGGGGCATTCCCCGTTTGCCCTCAAGAGAGTTCATCAATGCCGTTTCATCGCCACAAATATAGGCTCCGGCTCCAAGATATGTATATAAATCAAAATTAAAACCGCTGCCAAGAATATTTTTTCCCAGATAGCCTTTGGCATATGCTTCGTCAATCGCTTTGTCCATCGCCTGATACGGTTCAAAAAATTCGCCGCGTATGTATATATACCCGGCATCAAGCCCCATGCAATAAGCGGCAATAATAATACCTTCAATGACAATGTGCGGTTTTACTGTCATAACCCTGCGGTCTTTAAATGTCCCCGGCTCGCCTTCATCTGCATTGCAAATCAGATATTTGGGTCCTAAAGCTTCTCTTTTTATAAAACCCCATTTTACGCCGGCTGGAAAACCAGCGCCTCCCCGTCCGCGTAAATTGGATATTTTTACTTCTTCCAGAATTTGCGCCGGAGTCATTTGTTTGATGGCTTTTTCGAGGGCTTTGTAGCCGCCGTGCCCCTGATACACTTCCAGAGTTTGTTCGCCCTCATCGTTGATATGATCCAATATAACTTTTTTTTCAGCCATTTATTTCACCAGCCATTCCCGTCGTATATTCTGATCATGCCATCTTCCTTAAATCTGCAACCAGCTTTTCCACTTCATCGTCTGTCATATGGGTATAATACTTTTCATTAACCTGCAATGTTGGCGACTCGCCGCATGCGCCGAGACATTCCACTTCGACAGCAGTAAACATTCCATCTCTGGTAGTTTCGCCGGCCTTTACCCCAAGCTTTTTACAGGTGTTTACAAAAACCTGATCGCCGCCCATCAGGCTGCATGTAATATTGGTGCAAAATTGCAGTAAAAATTTTCCTGTTTTTTCTTTTTTAAATAGCGTATAAAACGTCGCCACCCCCCAGACATGGAGAGGTTCGGTTTGCGTAATTTCAGCCACATAATTTATTACGTCTCTGCTAATATACCCGTGTTGCCATTGGGATATCCAAAGGGCAGGAATGACAAGCGATCTTCTGCCAGCCGGATCTTCCGGGAATTTTTTTTCCCACCGGCGAAACTCATTCATGCTGGATTCATTAAATGAAAAGTTCATGGTTTTCGTTTTCTCATTTGTACGATTCGTCATATTATCCATCCAGCTCCCCGGCTATTACATTTAAGGAACTCATTACCGCTACGGAATCAGAAATTAAACCGCCTTCAACAAGTTCAGGAAACGACTGGTAGTACCAGAAGCAGGGACGGCGAACATGAACCCGGTAAGGTTTCCCGGTTCCATCGGAAACAATATAAAAGCCCAGCTCTCCATTGGCGGTTTCCGCCGCAGAATAATATTCGCCTGCTGGCATGATTACCCCTTCCATAACCAGTTTGAAATGATAAATAAGCTGCTCCATCGACCCGTACACTTCTGGCTTTGGCGGCATGGTGACATGATAGTCCTCAATAGCAAATGGTCCTTCGGGAATATTATCAATACATTGCTGAATAATGCGCAGACTCTGCTCCATTTCTTCAATGCGCACCAAAAACCTGTCATAAACCGAACCGTCTGTGCCAACTGGAATTTCAAAATCCAGTTTGTCGTACACCAGATAAGGAGCGTCTTTTCTTAAATCCATGGGAACGCCGGCTGCTCTCAGGTTAGGGCCGGTATAGCCCCAGGCAAGGGCATTTTCGGCAGAAATCGCGCCCACCCCTCTGCTTCGGTCAATAAAAATTCTATTATGAATTAAAAGGTCTTTAAAATCCTTGAAAATTTTGGGATACGTTTTTAAAAAATGCTTAACGTCTTTTACAAAGTCTGGATAAATATCCATTTCAAGACCGCCCACCCTTGTAAAGGTTGTGGTCAACCGGGCGCCAACCAGTTTTTCAAGAATATTGTACACCAGCTCCCGATAGTGATACACATATAAAAATCCTGTATAGGCGCCAAGGTCAACGCCCAGAATTCCATTGCATATAATATGATCGGCAATGCGAGACAATTCATTGATGATGGTACGAATAACCTGGGCGCGCGGCGGAGCCTGAATATTGAGCATTTCCTCTACGGCCAGTACCCAGGCGATATTATTCATGGGGGGGGAGATATAATTCATTCTATCGGTACAGGTAAGAAACTGGTTATAAGTATAGGTTTCCCCAAGCTTTTCAAATGTACGATGAACATAGCCAATTACCGGTCTGGCTTTGATAATAATTTCTCCGTCAATATCAATGATGTTTTGTAAAATTCCATGCGTGGCTGGATGCGATGGACCAAGATTCATTCGCAAAATGCCATCGGGTAGCGTTTCTACATTATTTAATGCCTCGCGCATTACTGTATATTCGTTAAATTTTTTTAATTCCGGATCTAATTCAGGCATTTGCTTTCCATGCTCACTCATAAGGATTCCTGCGCTCCGGCTTCCTTTTTAACAGGGCGCAAAATGGATTCAATCAAATAATCTTCGCCTCTGCCTTTAACAGGAAAATCTTTTCTCAGAGGATGGCCAATGTATCCGTCCGGCATAATCAGTCTTTCCATAAGCGGATGCTTCGAAAAACGTATTCCCATTAAATCAAAAACTTCTCTTTCTGGCCAGTTGGCGCCTTTCCAGATATCTATTAAAGAAGGGACTTCTTCATTTTCTGCAACCGGCGCCTTGATTCTGATTCGAGACAAAGTTTTTGAGGAAAGCAGCATATACACCATTTCAAAGCGAACATCGCGCTTGCCAAGATAATCCACAGAAGTCAGGTCAATTAATACATCAAAATTAAATAATGGATTTTCTTTTAATTCTTTCATTGCAGAGAGCAATTTATCAGGTTGGGTATGCGCCACCACCATGCCGTGATTTTCTTCCACAAGGGAAACAAACTTGCCGAGCTTTAATTGCACTTGTTTGAGCAATTCCTGATTTTTTTCTGGATTTTGACCGCGCATAAATTACCTTAACGCTCCGACATCGACATCCCGCCATTTAAGGCTTTATCCAGATATTCAACGCGGTCTCTGTATTTTGGATCATTGACCGATTCTTTCGATATTTTTTGCTGCAATTTAACCAGCGCATCCAGCATCATCTCCGGGCGCGGCGGGCAACCTGGCACATAAATATCTACGGGAATTACACGATCGATACCCTGCAATACGGCATAGGTATCAAACATACCGCCGGTCGATGCGCATGCACCCACGCAGATCACCCATTTGGGCTCAGCCATGGTTTGATAGGCCTGCCACAAAACCGGAGCCATTTTATATGTAATGGTTCCCAGCACCAGCATCAGATCGGCCTGACGCGGACTAAAAGACGGGCGCTCGGCGCCAAAACGGGCAATATCAAAATCGGAAGTCATACAAGACATAAATTCAATAGAGCAACACGCTGTTGCAAAAGGAAATGGCCATAAAGAATTTTTTCGCGACCAGTTGGCAATGAAACTGATGCTGGTAGCTACAAACGAATTGCCAAGATGTTGCTCTATTCCCATTTCAAAGCTCCCTTTTTCAGTATGTAATAATAACCGGCCAGCAATATAGCCATAAAGAAGGCCATTTCGAGATAAATAAACAAACCAAGCCCCGCTTTTTTAAAGGCAAGAAAAGACCCCGCCCAGGGAATTACAAAAATAGCTTCAACGTCAAATAAAATAAATAAAACGGCAACGAGGAAAAACTTGACATGAAATGCGCCCCGCGCATCGGCAAAAGGATCAACGCCGCATTCGTATGAATCCATTTTTACCGGATTTATTTTTTTCGGTCCTATAATGGCTGTGAGCGCAACTATGGCGCCGGCAAAACCAATGGCAAGAACCAATTGCATTAAAATTGGTCCAAAAGAATGAAACATACTCTCCCCTTTTTGTCAGAAACCGGAAACTTTTTTATATTTATCTCTGACGGAAGCCAGCGTCTTCAACTGTTCTACATTTTCAAACACTTTTTTTATGGATGTGCGCTTTTTTTAATAAACTGATTTGCCGGCTCGCCCCTGCGGCGCAACCACGTGCGCCGCACCCCTTATGCTTTTAATACCATTTGCCTGAACTTGTCGCCCCTTTCTTCAAATGAAGAATATTGATCCCACGAAGTGGAAGCTGGCGAGAGCAAAAAGGTGACATTTTCCAGACGATTTTCTTTTTGATAATCCCGTGCGTGGGCAAAGGCTTGATCCAGGGTATCCTTTATGCCAACAACACTTACCTTGTGTCTCAACAATTCTACTTCAAGCTCTTTGCGGTTTTCTCCAAATAAAAACACATGGGCTCCTTTGGCGGCAATGGTTTCTGCCAGAAAACCATAATCTTCTCCTTTTGACCGACCTCCCAGAAAAAGGAAAAGCGGCAAACCGGTGTTTTTTATGGCAATAATAACAGCCTGGGTTGTGGTGGCCTTGGAATCATTTATATAAATATTTCCATCGCTATCAGGCAGGATAATTTTTTCAAACCTGTGCGGCAGACTTTTAAATGTTTCAAGAGCCGCCGCCAGTTTTTGTCTGTCTCTGCAACCAAGGCAATACAAGGTTTCCAGACAAAATAATATGTTTGAAAAATTATGTTCTCCCTGAACAAACAGTTCCTTTGCTTTAACAATGCTCTGTCTGTCCGATGTTTCATAAAAAACAGGGACATTATCTATTTTCTTAACGCCGAAATTTCGGGAGAGCAGGTTTTCCGCATCCACTTCCACGATATTTACAGGATGCGCAATATTTTCCACCGGATGAAGTTCTTTCCATAATTTTGTCTGACCAGGCATTAGATTTTTATTTACGATCAGGGTTCCATTTTTTCTTAACGCAGATGCAATATGCCATTTTACCCAGCCATAATGTTCGAGATTGTCATAGCGATTCAAATGATCCGGGGCAAGGTTTAAATAAAGAGAAACGTCTGCCTGTAAATTTCTGCATAGTTCCAACTGATAGCTGCTGAGCTCTGCCACGAGATATTCCAACGATGAGTACTTTTCTTTGTCGCAGGCAATTTCAGAAAAGGACAATCCATAGTTTCCGCAACTGACCGCTTTTTTGCCATATACATTCAGGCAATGCGCAATCATGGAAACGGTAGTGCTTTTACCGTCGGTTCCTGTCACGCAAATCCATTTGCGGTTCTTTAAATGATTGTATGTATACTCAAGCTCTGAAAATACAAATTTTCCGGAATTTTGCGCTTTGATAAATATGTCCTGCTTTAGCGGAACGCCCGGGGAAAGGGTAATGGAATCTGTTTTTTTTAATATTTCTCCACTTTCCAACTCATCCGGATTCACCCGGAAAAACATGGCGTTATTGAGTAAATCATCCGGATATTTCACCTGCGGGTTTTGGTCGAAGGCAAAAACAGTCAGGCCTTCACGCAGCATCAGCCGACTGTACCAAATCCCGGTTTTCCCTCCAGCGCCTATTAGCAGAACTTTTTTTGTTTTCGCAAAATCCAGGTTTTCCATATTTATTTTAATTTTTCGACAAGCTGTATAAATTCGGCCG
>JAOUFE010000012.1 GCA_029858425.1 Spirochaetia bacterium
GCCTGCGGCCTTGGTACCTGGAAGTAAATTTTCTTTGAAAACCTCTTTTTTCTGTAGGGGTTGATGGAGGCTCTTTGGGAAACCGGCGTCTTGCGGCGGTTTCCCAAAAGCCGGAATCAAGGGGCGTAAGCCCCTTTTTTTTTGCCTGATTTATTAAATTAAACTATTCTTTTTTATAACAGATTTTAAGTCAGCCAACGTCTTAACTAACGGGATATCAGGCAGGTTCGCGAGCATTCGTTTGCCGTAATTTTTATGTAGCAGACGGCTGTCGAGGATAGCCACAAAACCGGTATCTGTCTCGCTGCGAATCAACCGCCCAAAAGCCTGCTTTAACATCAGGCACGATCTGGGCAGCGAAATTTTCATAAACGGATTTTCATTTTTCTTTTCCAGGATTTTGGATCGCGCCTGCAAAAGGGGATCCCCGGGAGGAGTAAACATCATTTTGGTAATAATCAAAGACCGCAACTGTTTGCCCGTAACATCGATTCCCTGCCAGTATGAATTGGTGCCCAATAAAACCGAATTGGGCGTTTCCTTGAATTTTTTTAAAGCCAGATCGGCGCCAAATTCCAATTGTGAAAATACCGGCAAATTCAGTTGTTCCTTTATAATCATGCCCGCATGATTGAGCAAATAGTTTGACGTAAACAAGACGAGCGCTCCGCCACCAGAAAGTTTGATCAACTCTAATACTTCTTCCATTAAATTACGCTCATAAAGTTCTTTGGCGCCTCCAGATGCTCCCCATTCCGGAGCGCTGAGATGGGCTGGAATATACATGACGCTTTGTCGGGCATAATTAAACGGCGACTCAAAATAATCAGTTTTGAAATCCATGCCCATATCGCTTTCCGGCGACTGCCCAAAGGCTTCCGACATAAAATCCCTGAAATATCCTCCGCGCAAAAGATCTGCTTTGTCTCGCGGGCGTTTGTCGAAAGGCCAGTAGCCGATTGTGGCGCTTGTCCAGACCTGCCCTTCTGTCATGAGGGGAGAAAGCTCATCGCCCAGATTTAAATTGCACACAAACAAATAGAAACGGCTGTGAATTTTTTCTCCCCAATACACCATTTTTTCAAAGTTCATGTGCTGATAATACGTAAAAAAAAGCATGGCTTTTTTTACTGCCTTTAAGATTCCATTGAGCGCATTTAATGTGCCCGAATCTTTTTCATCAATGACAAGCTCTGCAATATTGTCGCATATTTTTTCCAGTAAAAACAAACATTCTTTTGTATCAATATTTTGTTTTTCAAAAATAATTTTTCGGCTGTTTTCCTCAAAATTAAGCGAAAGTTGAACTTCCCACGATGAGAAAAAAACATGCCACACGCTCTCCAGGTTTTTCCAGTTTTCCGACCACTCCTCATAGGCTTCCTGCGGTAGAGATTTTTTTATTCTGGATTCAAATTTACGACTGACTTCGCGGATGGTTTCTGTGGAAAACCGGTGCGTTAATATAGATTGACCGCTCTGAATTAATCCATGAGCTTCATCAAACACCACGGCCGAATATGGGGGAAGGGTGCGTTTTTCGTTAAAGAGGTTGTACAAAAAAAGGTGATGATTTGCAATGATGATTTTACTGTTGTTCCAGGCGGCCTTTGCCCTGTAATAATTGCAGTAATTAAAATGCAGGCATTTATTGGCCGGGCAGCCATCTGGATCGCGTCCAATAAATTTCCAGAAATCTTCGGGAAAGGGTTTTTCCATGTCAAAAATATGCCCATGGATTTTATTTTCATTAACTTCCTTTGTCCAGGTATTATAGCGTTCGAGCTCTGATTCAGAAACCAGATCCCTGAATTTGCCTTCCACAAATGCTTCATCATGCCGGAGCCGACAATAATAATTGCTGCTGCCCAGAGCCAGTTCAAAGGCAAGGTCGACCCCCAGCAGGCTTTTTAGCGAGGGGATATCTTTTCTAAAAATCTGCATTTGAAGATTTTTTGTCTCGGTTGTGACAATGACCCTTTCATCTGTGAGGTATGAATAGGCGATGATTGCAATAAGATAGGCAAAGGACTTTCCAATTCCTGTTCCAGCCTCGACGATATAAACAGATTCATTCATCAGGCTTGCGAGTATGTTTTTGGACATCTCAATCTGGTCTTTTCTGCTTTGGTATTCCGGATACTCACCTGCAATCCGGTGAAATGCGCCTTCAATAATTTCATTCAACACTTCTACGGATATATTTTCCGGCTTTTGATTTTCTCCATCATACCACGGAGGAAATGAAATATTTTCTTTTTTTTCCATAATCACGGGTTTTTCACAGGATATTTATTTATAGGCTTGATTGGCAAGGTAGTCGGCTATGGCATTTTTTTCGCGGGGGATATGGGAAAACATATATTCTCCTCCCCGGGATAACGCCTTCACCTGTATCCAGAGTTTTTCAAGATTCAAATTTTTCACTTTATACTGGCCGTTTATCTGCCGGATGACCAGTTCGGAGTCCATAAAGATTTGCGCCTTGCGAATGTCGTGCGCCAATAGTTTTTTCAGGGCGGCCATGACAGAAAGATACTCCGCTTCGTTGTTGGTTTTTACTCCGACTGCTTCGCTTATGGAAAATACCGGCTGAAATCCGGATTTAAATTCAACAAGATCTGGAATTGTATTTAAGAAACACACAGCCCCGATGGCCGCCGGGCCGGGATTGCCGCGCGAAGCGCCGTCTGTAAAAACCGTATAACTCATTTTACGCACCGGTAATAATGTTTGCCGCTGCTTTTGACAGGAATATCGGTGTCGCAGGATTTATCGTATGAAGTACACCGGTTGCTGAAAACACATCCTTCCGGAATTTCCCTGAGTTCCGGCACTTTTCCGGGAATTGGTTCCAGTCTTTTTTTGTTTTTCTGCTGCACGTACACCGAAGGTAGAGAATTTAATAAACCTTTTGTGTAGGGATGTTTTGGTTTTGACAGCACTTTTCTGGTTTCTCCGAATTCCATTATCAACCCGGCATACATTATGGCAATTTTATCGGCAACAAGACTTACAATTCCGATATCATGCGTAATTAACAAAACAGCCATCTGGTTTGAATGGCTCAAATTTTTTATTAGATGCAGAATTTGCGATTGTATGGTAACATCCAGAGCGGTGGTTGGCTCATCTGCAATGAGCAGGGATGGCGACATGGCCAGAGCCATGGCAATCATGGCGCGCTGCCGCATTCCGCCGGAGAGTTCAAAAGGATACGAATCTACCCGGCGCTGTGGTTCGGGAATCCCGACATGGGCTAACAATTTAATTGCCTTTTCCCTTGCTTCTTTTTTGGAGTAATTCCCGTGGGTGATGAATACCTCTCCAATCTGTGTGCCTACGGAAAATACCGGATTTAAAGCCGTCATCGGCTCCTGAAATATGATGGATGCTTCGGCGCCCCGCATTTTGTTCAATCGTTCATCCCCCATTTTCAGGATGTCTTCATTTTTAAAAAGTATTTGACCTGCCGTAATCCGTCCCGGCGCTTCCACAAGATTCAACAGACTCATTGCTGTCAGCGACTTTCCGCAGCCGGATTCGCCAACAAGCGCCGTAATCTCTCCCTCGTTGATATTCAAATCAATTCCCCGAACCGCAAGCAGCAACCCCGATGGGGTATCAAATCCAATTTGCAAATCTCTGATTTGCAGTAGAGGTTTATCTGACATAATTCATAATTTGTAGATTAATGAGGACGTAAAGCAGGAAACTGCCGAGACTGTGCCGGTATCCTTGGGTGCCAGGCTGAAACTGGAAATTCATACTGTTTGATGTTAAAAGGATGCTGTTCCGGGGCGCTTTGCGCCCCAAAACAGCATCAACGAAACCAGCCCTGACTGCAAAATTCAGTTGCCCTCATGTATTCTTTTTCAAATGCTCCGATCTAAAAGATGCAATGGGCCAATATTATATTAACCATATCCGGGCTTGCCCTGTTTGAATTGATTTGCAGCATCGACAATGCCATTATTAATGCCGAAATTTTATCTACCATGCAGGAGCGCGCCCGAAAATGGTTTTTGCTATGGGGGTTTGGTTTTGCCGTTTTTTTTGTACGCGGATTTCTTCCCTTGATGATCGTCTATGTTGTAAATCCCTCTCTTGGATTATGGGGGGCGTTTACGGCCATGTTTAGCCATGACCCGGAGATTTCCAGAGCAATTGAAGCTTCTGCGCCCATTTTATATATGGGGGGCGGAATTTTTCTTTTATTTTTGGCTTTGTACTGGCTATTTCTGGAGGAAAAAAACATAGGAATGCATGTTGAAAAAATTATCATGACTCACGGATTCTGGTTCTATGCGATTGCCAGTATAATACTAACCGTTGTCGTCTGGTTTTCCATGCAAATGGATACTCTGCGGGCATTTGGAGCTGTGGTCGGTTCCAGCGTTTTTTTTATTACTCACGGGTTTAAGCACAACGCGGAAGAAAGCGAGAAAAAACTTATCGATCAAAAATCGGGCAGGTTATCTGATTTAAGCAAACTTCTTTACCTCGAAGTTATTGATACCACCTTTTCTATCGACGGGGTTCTCGGGGCATTTGCATTTACTCTGGCGGTTCCCCTGATTTTGGTGGGCAACGCCTTTGGAGCATATGCAGTTCGTCGCTTGACTATTGGAAATATTGAGAAGATTAAGAATTATCTTTATCTAAAAAATGGCGCCATGTACTCCATATTGGCTCTCGGAGTGGTGATGTTGGCCGATGGTTTTTCAGTTCACGTCCCTACCTATGTTTCGCCGGGTATTACCTTTTTATTTGTGGGCTATTTTTACTGGAAGTCCATAAAACATCCGGAATATTTAAAAACGAGCGGCAATAAAAAAAAGGATAAAAAAAACAAGAAATAATCTGATAGACTTATTTTAAATCGGGATCGGCCAACAGCTCTACATCTGCCTTGTTTGAGCGGACAATAATTACCTTGCTCTCAAATTTTTCATTTTTGGAAGAAAGTCGAAAAAGTGTTTTTGCGGGCACAAACAACGCTTCGCCTGGCTTCAGCTCGTTTGTTCCCTGTTTCAGATCCACCAGTGTTGTTTCCCGAACAGCGTATATAAAAATTTCGTCGGCAGGTAATATTGTAAAAACCTGCGGTCTCTTGCCAACACTTAAAACAGAACCATTTAATTCGTCTCCTTCAAATATCTCGAGATTCTTCTTTGCAGGAGACGCAGAATCTGTAAAATTGTGAAAAGATAAAAACCGGATTGGTGGTTGTTGTTTCCTGTCGCAAAAACTACTTAAAGTAAAAACTCCAATGATTACAGGGATAATTGCCTTGTTTTTCATATTTGTTTTCCTGATTCCTGGATAAATTTCAGAGAAATAATAGAAGAGCAGAATATTTCCGCTCTTCTATTATAAAATGGTAGCTTCCTGGTTAGTGTATTATTCCAGGAGCAGTTACCTTTACAGTTTTGCAATTCAATGCGCCGCCTGCTGTAGGCTTGCAATATTCGGTAAGGCTTGGATCTTCAATTACTCCAAAAACTACATAGGTAAGTTTTGATCCAACTCTGTATACTCCGCCCTTACCATCAGATGCATAGGATCGGAACGTGCGTATACATGAACCGAAAAAAAATACGGATATTAGCGTTAAAAATATTAATTTTTTCATATTATTCTCCTTATTGTTTTGTTATTTCTCATTAACCGCACCGAATCCGGTTGTTAAGAAACCCGCACCGTTTTTGCCAGGAACACATTTGAAATTTCCTGACGCATCTGCTGTGCACAATGCCAGATACATTTTATCTGAAAATAAACCTACAACTTCTGTTTCCAGAGAGTATGTCCTATCGCCTATTTTTTTAATGTATCCGTAATGGTACGTTTCACAATTGCTGATTGCAAATACGGATATTAAAAATGCTAAAATTATTAACTTTTTCATATTTTTCTCCTTTTTATTTCGCCATTTCTACGGCTACTGAACCGCAGGTCATTTCTAATTCGGATGTGGCAGTACATTTCAGTATTGTCCCAACAAAACTTTTCTTCCCATTACCGGATGTTCCCGTTTCTGCAGCTGCAGATATATAATAGGTACCTGCTTCTACCCCTTCTGTTATTCCATTGAAATGAATAGTAGAGCATGACGCAGCTACAAGCAAAACTCCAAGAGCAACAATTAACACTTTAATTTTATTCATTTTTTCCTCCATAAATAAACTTATTCGAATCTGTTTTTCAGATTCCAAAGCATTGACGCAATGGTTGTGCATAATGTCAATTCATTTCCGGGTTTAAGTTATGAGTTTAAGTTCCGAGTTTAAGGTTAGGCCGCGCAATTATTGATTGACATGGCGACATATCCTCCCCAATCACCGCAAGGAGAATGATCATGATAAAAACCTTATTCAATATTTTTCTTGTGTTAGCTTCATCTATGGCCTTGAGCCAATGTTCAGCTACGGCTGCAAGCAATTGCCAGAGTACGCCTTCGGCAACCGGACTAACCACTTCTTCGGCAACCAGTATCAGTCATCGTCCTGGAGAAGCATGTCTTGGCTGCCATGGCGGTTCAGTTTCAACTGTTTTTACTTCCGCTGGCACATTATATGTCGGGGCTAATTCTACAACAACAGCCACAACGGGTACTGTGACAGTAGATACTCAATCTCTTACAGTAGATACCTGCGGAAACTTTTACACTACAAAAAATATTGCTTTCCCGGCATCAACAAGTACCGCCGCTAAAGCGATGTCCAATCCTGCCAGTTCCGGCGATTGTAATGCTTCAGGCTGTCACGACAGCAACCGTCGAGTATACTGATTTTGACGATAGCGCTGATTGCGATCAGGCTAAAACCTGTTGTGATTAGCGCTATGTTGTATAAAACGCATTGATACGAACATATTCTTCCGTTAAATCGCATCCATATACGCGGCAGGATGATTTTCCGGAACACATATCCACAGTTAGGAATAATTCTTCATTTTCGCGCAAATATTTGCTTAATGCGGTTGTTGAACTTGAATCAATCTCCCGGTTTTTTCCCCAGAAAATCTGGATTTGGGGTTCCCGCAAATGCACACCGGAAGTTTTTCCGACAGCCATATAAATTCTTCCCCAGTTGGGATCGCCCTGATAAATCATGGTTTTTACCAACGGTGAGTTAATGATGCTTTTGGCAATTTTTTTTGCAGCATCGGCTGAGTCGGCGTTTATTACATCCACGATAAAGAGTTTTGTTGCGCCCTCTCCGTCTCTTGCCAGCATTTTGGTTAAATCGGTACACAGCGATAATAATGTATTCTCAAATTCAACAAGATCGACTTTCCCGGCTTTACCGTTAGCCATAATTACAAGGGTGTCTGAAGTAGAGGTGTCAGAGTCGACAGAAAGGCAGTTAAAAGTTTTATCTGCGCACGATCTTAAAATACGATCAAGATCATTACTGGAAATTTCGGCATCGGTAAAGAAGTAAGACAGCATGGTCGCCATGTTGGGCTCAATCATTCCCGATCCTTTGGCAACGCCAACAATCGAGGCGTTTCCAGTTTGTGCCGACACAAATTTCGGAAAAGTATCGGTAGTCATAATGGCTGCTGCAAAACCAGGGAAGTCGGCGGGGTTTACCAGTTGATCTTTCAGGGAGTCCAGACCAGCCAAAACTTTTTCAAATGGCAGAGGTCGGCCAATAACGCCGGTAGACGAAGGTAAAACGGAGTCAACGGGAATATTCAACTCCTGGGCGGTTTTACGGCAAATTTTAAGAGAATTTTCATAACCATCCGATCCGGTGGCCACATTGGCATTTTTAGAGTTCACCACAATGGCTTGAAGCAATCCGTTTTGAATAATTTTTCGACCAATTTTAACCGGCTCGCCTGGAAATGCATTCCGGGTAAATACTGCTGCGCTATTTGCCGGGGTTTCCGAAAAAACCACCCCAAGATCCAGCGTATTGTCTTTGATCCCACAGCTTGTGTGATAAGACAAAAACCCCTCCGGATAAAATTGAATTTTCGAGGGTTTTATCATAACAAATACAGTCTTGACAAAAATAGCCCTATTTTTCTGGTTTGGATTTAGCCAAAGATTCCATACCGGCTGCAAAAGCCTTATACTTGTGCCATCTCTCGGCGATGGCAATTTTGGCTTCAGCCAGATATTTCCTGGCCAATTCAGGCTCCGTTTTTTTCAGGATAGCAAATCTGTTTTCATTGTAAAGAAAATCTTCAAGTGGAATTTTAGGATCTTTTGAATCCAGTCTGAACATCGGTTTGCCTTGCTTTGCATAATCCGGATTATAACGAAATAATGGCCAGTATCCGCTGTCTACGGCAAGCTTCATCTGGGTCATACCATGTCTCTGATCGTAACCATGCTCAATGCAGTTGCTGTAGGCGATAATCAGCGAAGGTCCGTCAAAAGCCTCAGCTTCTGCAAATGCTTTTACTGTCTGGTTATCGTTGGCTCCCATGGCAATTTGGGCGACGTATACATTCCCATAGTTAATCATCTGCATTCCAAGGTCTTTCTTGATAATGGATTTTCCCGAACTGGCAAATTTTGCAAATGCCCCAAGGGGGGTTGCCTTGGACATTTGACCTCCGGTGTTGGAATACACTTCCGTATCCATAACCAGAAGATTCACGTTATGGCCGGTTGCCATAATATGATCCACCCCGCTAAAGCCAATGTCGTATGCCCAGCCGTCGCCGCCAAACACCCATACGCTTTTTTTCACAAGGTAGTCGCAAATCTTTTCCAGCAATCGGGCTTTAATCGAGTTTACATGGTGAAGTTTTTGCTTAAGCGCCGCAACACGTTCTCTTTGTTTAAAAATTTCGGCTTCGTTTTCCTGTCGGGAGTTCAGTAGTTCATCGCTCAAAGAATCGCCAATTTCAGCGGCCAATTCCTTTAATATTTCTTTCGCATGATCTCTCTGTTGATCTACTGTCAGACGAAACCCAAGTCCAAACTCCGCGGTATCTTCAAAAAGAGAATTGGACCATGTTGGACCGCGCCCTTCGTGGTTGGTGGAATAGGGAGTGGTGGGCAAATTTCCGCCGTAAATGGAAGAACAGCCGGTAGAATTGGCAATCAACATTCTGTCGCCAAACAACTGGGTCGCGAGCTTTATATAGGGAGTTTCACCGCAGCCGGCGCATGCTCCCGAAAACTCAAAAAGCGGTTGCAAATATTGCGAACCTTTTACGCTGTCTTGCTTGATAAGGCTTCGGTCTACTTCTGGCAGCGCCAGAAAATAATCCCAGTTTTCAATTTCTTGTTCTTTTATCGGAGCAACTGGTTCCATCATCAATGAGCGCTTCTCCGGGTTTTGTTTGTCTATGCCAGGACATATTTCATAGCATATCGCGCATCCGGTACAATCTTCGGGAGCCACTTGAATCGTGTACACAGAATTTTCAGGAAAATCTTTTCCAATCATTTCCATGTGCTTAAAGGAATCCGGAGCATCTTTTAAGAATTTTTTATCATAAGCCTTTATACGAATACATGCATGAGGACATACAATGGAACATTTTCCGCACTGAATACAGAGGTCTTCATACCATACCGGGATTTCTTCTGCAATGTTGGCCTTTTCCCATTGTGTGGTGCTTAACGGGTATGTGCCATCCACTGGCATCATACTGACCGGAAGCAGGTCGCCTTTTCCTTCGATAATATTCCCGATAAAATTACGAACAAATTCGGGAGCTTTCGGAGAAATAACAGAGACTTCCCAGGTTTTTTCGTTAGGAGCAGCCGGAACCGTTACTTCAAAAAGATTGGCTACAGCCTTGTCTACGGCTTCAAAGTTTTTTTGAACCAGCTCCTCGCCTTTTTTTGAATAGGTTTTTCGAATGGCATCTTTAATGGCCTTGATAGCCTCATGTTTTGGCAGAATATCGGCAATGGAGAAAAAACAGGTCTGCATTATCGTGTTAATTCGGCTGCCCATTCCTGCTTCTCTGGCTACTTTATAGGCATCCACCACATAAAATTTGATTTTCTTTCGGATAATCGTTTCCTGAAGTTTTCCCGGTAAATGACTCCATACAGAGTCAGCGTCATACGGAGAATTTAATAAAAAGACTGCTCCGGGAATCGCGCTGTCGAGCATATCAAATCGTTTCACTAAATTGTATTGATGGCATGCCACGAATTTTGAAGCATTGATTAGATAGCTGGACTGGATTTTGTGTTTGCCAAACCGTAAATGGGAAATGGTAACAGCGCCCGCTTTTTTGGAGTCGTAAACAAAATAACCCTGGGTATTAAAGTCCGTAGCCTCGCCGATAATTTTTATGGAGTTTTTGTTGGCGCTTACAGTACCATCGGAACCAAGACCGTAGAAAACTCCGCGGAAGGTACCATTTTGTTCTACGGAAAATGCAGGATCAAAATCAATGCTTAAATGAGTCACATCGTCGTGAATACCAACCGTGAATCTTCTTTTTGGTTCGGGCTTGCCCATTTCGTCAAAAATACCCTTTATCATGGCCGCATTAAATTCTTTGGAGGACAGCCCGTAACGTCCGCCAATAATACAAACCTTGTTTTTGAAATTTTTAAAATTATATTCATTGTTCTCGTGAAATGCCCCAATAATGTCCATTAAAAGCGGTTCGCCAATGGCTCCGGGTTCCTTGGTCTTGTCCATAACGGCGATGGTTTTGAGCGTATCCGGAAGCGCCTCGATTAAATGTTTTGAGGAAAAAGGCCTGAAAAGCCGTACTTTCAAGACGCCCACTTTTTCGCCTTTTTCGGCAAGAAATTCCACAGTTTCGTGAACGGCTTCAGCGCCAGAGCCCATAATCACAATTACTTTTTCCGCTTTTGGATCGCCCTCATATTGAAAAAGTTTATAGGCGCGTCCCGTTAAAGAAGCAAATTTATCCATTTGATCCTGCATGATGCCCGGCAGACGCTCATAATATTCATTGACCCTTTCGCGGGACTGAAAAAACACATCCGGATTTTGTGAAGTGCCCCTCAAGACAGGTTTGTCGGGAGTCATGGCTCTGTTGCGTACTTCATAAAGCATTTCATCGGTAATCATTGTGCGCAATTGCCCGTCAGATAATTCCTGAACTTTTTGAATCGCATGGGAAACCCGGAACCCATCAAAAAAATGTACGAAGGGGATTCTGGATCGCATGGAGGCAGCCTGGGTAATGCAGGCAAAATCGTGTGCCTCCTGAACAGAATTCGACGGCGTCATGGCCCAACCGGTAGTTCTAACCGTCATTACATCCGATTGATCGCCGAAAATAGAAAGAGCGTGAGTGGCAATGGTTCGGGCGGCCACATGAAAAACTGCGGGGGTTAATTCTCCTGCAATTTTGTACATATTGGGGATCATCAGCAATAGCCCCTGAGATGCGGTATATGTAGTGGTGAGAGATCCTGCCTGAAGAGCGCCGTGAACGGTTCCGGCGGCTCCAGCTTCGCTTTGCATTTCAATTACAGTTGGCGTGGTATCCCAGATATTTTTATGATTTTGAACAGCCCAAGCATCGGAAAGTTCTCCCATCCCGGAAGAAGGCGTAATTGGATAAATAGCGATTACTTCATTAATTCGAAAAGCAACATTGGCAACCGCTTCATTGCCTTCCACAATAATTATGGACTCCGTAGTATTTTTGTCAGAATCTGCTGCAGATTTTTTTTCTGGCGATTTTTTGGAGTGTGATTTTTTTTTTAGCGTTTCCGGCATATTGTTCCCCTGATAATACCTGATAATAATAGAGCAAATGTAGCATTAAACAAGATAAATTTCCAGTTTCCGCAACGCTCTACAGTATGACGAAGGACTCTTTTTCAGGAATCTCCGGTCAATTCTTTTTTAGACGCATGTCAGACAGATGTAAAAAAGCCAGGGGTGCGGGCGCACATGGTTGCGCCGCAGGGGCTTGTTATAGAAGTTTTACCAGCGCAGCCACTAACGAAATTCAAAATATGCAATATGCGATAACAGGATTTATTTCAATTAAAACTTGATTTCAACCCCGAAGTTGGGCACAAAAGGCATTACCTGGTTTGAAATCGTAAGGGTCGGGTTTACTCCCTCCTGATATGGTTTGTCGTATCTCCATTTTAATGTATCGCGCGGTTTGTAAATGGCGCCAAGCACATTTAGGGCTTCAATGTAAAATGAAATTTCTCCCCATTTCACGGGTTTTGTCCAGGAATATCGAAGGTCAAGAGAAATAGAAGGATCAAACCACCTTGTATTCGGCGTAGAGTTATATACAGGGGCATACCGACCAATTTGAAACGGATCGCCGTCGTCGCCTGTAATGGTCGTATAAGGAAAAGACGAACTGACGGCCAGTTTTCCGCTGATGGTGTGCGCGCCAAACCTGTAACCTGCGACTCCCTTTACAGAATGAACCTCTTCCCGTTGCGAATCAATGTATTTGTCCTTGTATGACTGGTTGGGCACTCCGGTTTTCAATTTGGCCTGAGTCCAGGTATAGCTTATCCAGCCAAACAAACCCTGCTCGTCCTCTGAGGCAAATTTTTTCAGCAAAATTTCAAACCCGTAATTATTGGCCACGCCGGAATTTATGAATGTCAGGGGGTCTCCATTTGCATCTACCTTGTCGGGAGAGCGGTATGCATATGAGGTGTCGTAAAAATAGTTATAGTAAACTTCGCCTTTTATCGAAAATTGTTTAAACTTTTGTTCAACCCCAAAAACGGAATGCAAGGCTTTCTCGGATAAATAATCGGGGGTTACCGCAATTACAGGGTTGCGATCAAAATAGCTCATATTGGACTGCATAAACTGGCTGTATTTGCCGCCGGCAATGGATACAAGCGTACCGCTGTCAAATTCATAGCTGATGAGTCCCCGTGGATCCCAGATCAACTCTTTGCTTAATTGTAAATAATCGAGACGAATTCCGGGCATAAAAACAAAACCGCCAAATTTAAACTTGTTTTCGGCATATCCGCCGATAACCTCATTTTTGGCAAATTTGTCGTAAGGGCGAAGTTCGTACTGGGCGGGATCAGAAAAATTGGGCGGCCCCGTTTGTCCGCTTATTCCCGGAATCCAGGGTTTTAAAGGCACAATATCTATGCCGGAAGATTTAAAATCAAAGTAATAATATTCAAGACCAAGCTTGAAAACCGTATCATTATTTATCCATTTTACGGAAAGATCGTCTTTCAGGCCATATATATTGGGCAGGGTTTTTTTGCTGATATCTGCCGTTCCGCTGCCATAGGTCATTTTCATATTGTAAATCTGGTCATTAAATGACGAAAAAACCATCAGGGTATTGGAAAAAAAATCCCCGGGTTTAAACTCATAATAAACACCCTGATTGTGGCTGCTCAGAGAATACTGAACATCGACTCCTTTCATTGTGTTGAGCGGATCATCTCCCTCATGCACCTTGAACAATTCAGCCTGGGCCGCAGGTGAAGGATTAAACAGAAACTTGTCGCCAGTTCCCATTACAAAAAGGCGAATGGAATTTTTTTCGTTTAAATAGTACTTGATTTTTCCCTGATAGTCATAGTATTCGGGAAGCTGGCTCACGGGAGACTTTAAAATCGTATTGAATATGGGAAATAATACAGAGAGATAGCCCACTCTTCCTGAAATAAACCAGTAACCCCGGTTTATTTTTTCGTTATTTTCAACAGAGATGATGGGTCCCTTGATTATAGCGTTGGCCGATATGAGCCCAATATCGGCGCTGCCGCCCGTTTTTTTTACCTCATCGAGAGTGTTCATGCTGATAACCGCCGCGTTTGTAAAACCAAAGCTCGCGGGGGCAGCCGATGAAAAAACATCTACTTCAGAAATCGCATCGGATGAAATAATTGTATGCAGGCCAAGAAAATGACGCGGATCCATTATGGGTATGTTATCAATGGAATAATAGTTTCCGTCCGGATCTGCGCCGCGGATGACAAGCGAGCCGAAAAAACCGCGCGAGGTAATGCCAGGCATGGATGCAAGACTGCGCACAATATCGTTAAAACCAGCCGGCACCTGTTTTATTTCTTTTGCGTTCATCGTGGTTCTGGAAACCTGCTGTAGATCGCGCGTGCTGCGAACTGTAAGAGATTTCCCGGTCACATGAATGGCGCTGATGAGAAAATCATGTACGGTACTGGTTTTTATTTCGAGGACTTCCTGGAGAGGTTTGAGGTTTTCTGCGCTGATCACAAAGGTGTAGGTTCCGGGTTTTGGTATTTCCAGGGTATATGCGCCATTTTCATCCGATTTTGTTTTTAATCTTGATTCGATAATGGCGATTGTTGCGAACTCCAGAGGTTTGTCCGTTACTTCGCTTGTAATTGTCCCCGAGACTGTAATTTTTTCAGGCGCAGAAAAAATTCCAGAAGATAAAATGAGTATCCATGCGATGATGAATACAAGGATCTCTTTTTTTTGTTTCAAATAATATATTTTTGTCATTTTAAAATGCCCGCGTTTCATAACCAGGTTTCATTATAACAAACTTTTGCCGGGACGGCGACTGTCAATATTTAAGGAACCAGTTATTCACCATGATTTAAATTAGCTCGTTTTTGGGGTTGTCCAAAAAGTCGGCAATTAACCCCGGAGGCACGGAGAACACGGAGATTTTGATGAACTAACGCCTCAAAAAGCATTTTTTTCGCATTTTCTCCGTGCGCCAGTGTCCTCCGTGGCGATATTTTTTCTTTCTTGACAGCCCCAAAAACGTGCATTTTAATACATTTTCACAAGAATATGCAACTCCAATTCGGGAGCCAAAGGATAACCATGAGTAAAAAAAGAATCATAAAGATGGTGTATAAAGCGTTAAAGACTTCGGATGGAGCCGGCGTAAGCATAAATCGCTCCATTGGTACACAACAATTGAGCGTCGTCGACCCATTTTTGCTACTGGATGAATTTTCATCGGATGATCCAGATGACTACATTGCCGGATTTCCATCGCATCCTCATCGGGGTTTCGAAACCGTAACTTATATGATTGACGGTAAATTGCAGCACGAAGATTCGGCCGGAAACAGGGGAGAATTGCAAAGCGGCTCCGTTCAATGGATGACCGCTGGTAAAGGGGTTGTGCATTCGGAAATGCCCCTTCAGGAAAATGGTTTAATGCGGGGATTTCAACTCTGGTTGAATCTTCCAGCCAAACATAAAATGATGGAACCCCGTTACCAAAATCTGGAACCTTCCGATATACCAGAGATTATGGAGGAGGACTATAAGGTAAAAGTTATCGCCGGTGAGTTCCAGGGCATCAAAGGGCCGGTAAACGGCGTAATTACCGATCCCGTATACCTTGACGTAACAATAAATCCTGAAACAGAAATGCAAATTGCAATGCCTGACAATCATAATGCCGTGGCCTATATTTTTGAAGGAGCTGTTGATCTTGGAGAAGGGTTGATCGACCGGGGAAACCTCATTGTACTATCAAACGAGGGAGACCTGTATGCAAAATCAGGCAAGGATGGAGCCCGGTTTTTAGTTCTGGCCGCAACAGCCTTAAATGAACCAATAGCCCGTTCCGGACCATTTGTAATGAATACCCGCGAGGAAATTATGAAAGCCTATGAGGATTTTCGCTTTTGACAAGTGAAGTTGCCCAGTTTGAAACTTTATTCTATGGAGAGCTTGTTTAAAAAAGACTGCACGAGATCTCTTTTTAAAAAATAGGATCCTGGGTTTAAAATCAATCGGGCAGAACTCTCCATGATTTTCGGTCCCTGAACAAGATTGTTTTCCTGCAGAGTTTGTCCGGTTGAGACAAGGTCGACAATGACATCGGCAATTCCGGTTAATGGCGCAATTTCAATCGAACCATAAAGTTCAATAATCTGAAAATTAAAACCCTGATCAAAGAAATATTTTGAGGCCAGCTTTGGATATTTTGTGGCAACGCGGATATTCTTTTTGCTTTGCCAGTCTTTGTGTTGTTCGCTGTACGCTGTGCAAAGGCTGCACTTTCCAAACGGCAGTTCTGCCGGAATAAAGACATCGTATTGGCCTTCCACCAGCAAATCATAGCCAATGATTCCAAAATCACAGGAGCCATGTTCTACATAAGTAGCCACATCCTTGGATCTGACAAGAACATATTCAATATTTTTTTCAGGATCATTAAAAATCAGTTTTCTGTTCGAGGGAAACTCTGAAAAAGAAGATAATTTCCTGGAATGAAGATATGCAATGCTTTCTTCGCTCATTCTGCCTTTGGGCAGGGCAATTCTCAGCGATGCGCCTTTTGGGGGTTTCATTTTTTTGCGGATTTCTTTAGCTGTACCAGGACAAGGTAATTTTTTGCCTTGCCGAGATAGCCGCTGGTTTTGTAATTTTCAATAATATCTTTAAAACATTTTTCAGCTTCATTAAGCTTATTGTTGTAATAATAAATTCGTCCCCGGTGAAAAAGTGAAAAATCCTTTCCTGTTTTTTTATCCAGATAAGAGCCGAGTTTATCGTAAAGCTTTAATGCCTGATCCAGATCGCGGCTCGATTCAAAATTGTACCCGGAATAAAAAGCTGCATAGGCGGCTAACGCCCTACTGTTTACTTTTCCTGAGAATTTTAATAAATAGGAAGCGGTTTGCTTTGAGTCCCCCAGTTCGTTTGTAAAAACGGCAGACAAAAAACAACCGGCATTACTGTACCTGGTTGACCACAATGCATTGCAGAGTTTGACCGATCTGGATAGCAATTCTTTTAATTTTTTTTCATCCAGTTTCTTGTCGGGAGCATCTTTTTTTAATTTTTCGTATGTTAGCAAGGTAACGTAATAATCCGAGTTCTGTTTTTCGGTCATTGCGCTGTGTACAAACATTAGCATAAACGCAATGATACCTGTAAGCAGAAATCCAAAAATAATTTTTCGGGCTGTCGAGGGATTTATGCGCAACCAGTGCTTTAAGGCAATCATCCAGTTTTCTATAATATTGCGCTCAATTTCAACTACCTCGCCGGGAACTTTATGAACGCCCGGAACGTCTGTTTTTTTTCTTCGCCCGGAAATTTTTTTAATGCCTGAATTAGATGCCATGACTCCAGATCGGATGTGAATTACATGTTGACAACTGTTTTCTATTCAAAACGCGCCAGGACAGAATAGCCGTGTTCGTCAAACAGCCCTTCTTCTTTGCTCATGTGGGTGATTGGAATTCTGGAGAGATCCAGTCCCTCGCGTGAAACCGTTTGATATGTAATTCTGCGAAAAAAACTGTGAACGCTCACACCTGAGGCAAATCTGGCTGCGCGGTTTGTGGGCAAAATATGATTGGTTCCGGAAAAATAATCGCCTATGGCAACGGGGGCATACGGACCGCAAAAAATACTTCCGGCGGCAGTAATTTGCTCCAGAACAAAATCATCCTTTTCAGTTTGAATTTCCAGATGTTCTGGCGCATATTCGTTTGAAAATTCGATCGCTTCATCAAGAGAAGGTACAATAAGTATTTTGCCATTTTTCTGGATGGAGTTTCGTGTAATAGTCTCACGCTCTTTTCTCCCGGATAACGCTTTCTCCATAAATAGCACAGTCTCGCCGGCAATTTTTTCAGAAGTACATAGCAAGATGGCAGAGGCGTCTTCATCGTGTTCGGCCTGCGCCATTAAATCATGCGCAAGATACCAGGGATTGGCCGTATGATCGGCAATAATTAATACCTCGGATGGTCCGGCAAAGGAATCAATTCCGCACAGGTTGTTTGAAAATACATAGTTTTTCGCGGCAGCAACATACTTGTTGCCCGGGCCAAAAATGTAGTCTACCGGCGCAATATTTTCTTCCGGAATGCCATATGCCATCGCAATAACTGCCTGGGCTCCTCCTGCCTGAACAATACGGTCAGCTCCGGAAATATGGGCAATGGCCTTAACAATCTCCGGCACTTTTCCTGTCTGCGGATTTGGAGGGCTGATAATGGTAATATCTCTGACCCCGGCAATTTTTGCAGGTATAACGCCCATCAGCACCGTAGAGGGATAAAGAGCTTTGCCGCCAGGGACATATAATGCAACTTTGTCAAATGGGACAAATTTCATTCCAAGTTTATTTTTACTTATCGTGGTTTCAATATTTTGGGGTTTCTGTCTTTCATGAAAAAGGGTAATGTTGACTTTGGCCTCTTCAAACGACTTAATGGCGTCATATTTTGTATCCAGCATGGACGCGTAAGAATCCTTCATTTCCTGTTTGGTCACAACGAGGGGATCAGGGCGACACCTGTCCCATTTCCCGGAATACTCCAGAAGCTTTTTCCGGGTATCATTTTTCAAATCATTGCCCACAGGATGTACTACATCATTCAGAATGTCCGTTAAATCCAGGGATTTGCGGCATACAATATTTTGTTTTTCCTGCAAAGGCAGATCGGATAATTTAAGGATGGGCAGCAAACTCATAAACCAGCGTTTGATTTTAAATCCTTATGAAAAGCAGGAAAAAACCATGCTTCCATAAAAGTAAATGAGTGTCCCTGGGCGATGAGTCCGTCCATACTGTTGCTGGTATCCAGAAGAATGGCGATTTGAATCAATGCAGCATTTTCTTCGGCATCATCCTGATTGGTAATTTTATTGATATCATCTTTTTTTTCATTCAGTTCAAGCCCGAGAGAAAGGGCAGAAACAATTTCCCCGGTATTAGCATCCACAAGGCGGGCGTTCAATTCGGCTGTATTTTCGTTGATTTCCAGCAAAGTTTCTGTAACAACATAGTCCAGGTTTAATATTTTTCCGGCTTCGACTGGAACATTCATAATGCCAGTCATATTTAAACCTTTTTCATTCAATAATTTTTTTAAAAGACGCCGCTCAACAATCGTTGCTTTTTTGGTTTGAACCGTAGCAGTAGTTAGTTGCTCGGCAAGGAGACCAGAAAACTCTTCGTAGGCAGGCGCAGAGGTCGTTTCAAAACCAAGTACTCCTATTTTGGCCTTATGGTTATGTATGTTTTCCATCAGATTTTTGGCGATGTCATTCACAGGAGCAGTAATAAGCGGAGCAACAGAAAAAGCGAAAAAAATGGCCAATACCAGGCGATTCAAGGTTTTCATAATCAAGGGTAGAAATTTGTATGATTTTGACAAGAAAAAATAAACAATAAGCCGATTGAATATTCACTTGACGCGGCGTATGTATTTTTCTGAAATTTGGCATGGTTGAACTATTGGCTCCTGCCGGTAATTTTGAAAAATTAAAGATGGCGCTACATTATGGCGCGGATGCTGTTTATGCGGGCGGTTTAAAATTCAGTCTGCGCGAACGCTCCGACAATTTTACACGGGAAGAATTTTCGGATGCCGTCAAATATACGCATCTGCTGGGCAAAAAAATATATGTGGCAGTAAACATATTTGCACACAACCATGACCTTGAGGAAATGCCGGAATATATAAAATTTTTACGGGATTCGGGGGTGGATGCATTAATATTTTCCGACCCTGGAGTCCTTGAAATTTCACGGGAAATTGCTCCCCAAATGCAGGTACATTTAAGCACCCAGGCAAGCACGACCAATTACCGGGCAGTAGAATTCTGGAAAAAGCAAGGCGTTAGCCGAATAATACTTGCCCGCGAGCTGGCTTACTCTGAAATCAGGGAAATAGTTTCGCGAAGCGGAATCGAAATTGAAATGTTTGTACACGGGGCGCAGTGCATGGCCTACTCAGGCCGTTGTCTTATCAGCAATTATCTGGTCGACCGCGGAGCCAATCAGGGCGATTGCGCCCAATCCTGCCGATGGAATTACTCTCTGGTTGAAGAAAAGCGTCCCCGCGAATTTCATCCAGTAGAAGAAGACTCTCGCGGAACATACTTTTTCAATTCCAAAGATCTGGCTCTGATTGAATCCCTTCCCCAGGTTCTGGATACCGGGGTTCATTCTATAAAAATTGAGGGCAGAGTGAAAACCATTCATTATGTTTCTACCGTTGTAAGGGCATACCGGGAAGCGATCGATTTATATTATGAAGGAAAAGAAAGGAATTTTGAAAAACAGCGTTTTCTTCAGGAGATTTTAAAAGTTTCCCATCGCGATTATTCAACCGGATTTTTCTTTGGAAACCCAGGGAGCCAGGGGCAGTCAACCGAAAGTTCAAGACCAAATAAAGGCATGGCCTTCCTTGGCAGAATCGAAAACGTAAATTGTGACAACCAGGCATTGATTGATATTCGCGGAAAATTTTCTATTGGCGACACCATAGAGGTAATGCGCCAAAAACTGGATCATGATTTCTTGTTCCAGATTTCCCGGATTAAAGATGAAAAGGGAAAAGAAATAGAATTTACAAAACCAAACACAAAAGTCTGGGTTCAATTTGACAAACCGGTTGGCGAAAATGATATTTTACGTATGCACGAAGTCATGTCTGTTCAAGATGCGGTAAATTAGTTTATTTGGAAAAATAAGCGGTTGCAAAAATAAACAGGGCTCCAAGGCATGTACACATGATGAGGCGCCCGGTTATCGAAGCCCGGTTTTGGGAATGCGCTTCTGGTAAAATATCGGATGCGGCAATATACAGTAAAAAGCCGGAAAAGAATCCAAGATAAAGAAGCAGCAGCGACGACGGTATTTTGAAAAACAATGTGGAAGCCGCGCCAATCAGGGGAGCCAGAGAATCCAGAATCAGCATGGCATAGGAACGCGCATTGCTGTTGTGATGAGCCAGCATTAAACTGACCGTATTGAGTCCATCTGAAAAATCATGCGCAATTACGGCGACAGCAACAATGACTCCTGTTGCATCAGAAATCTGAAATGCAATCCCGATCCCGACTCCGTCCATGGCGCTGTGTCCGGCCAACGCAAGAGCAGAGAGAATACCTGTTTCCGGATGTCTGTGGGCGGCATAATCGGATTCATGGGTATGATGAATTAAAACAAACTTTTCGAGTCCATGAAAAAATAAAAATCCGGCAACCAGAGAAATCATGGCTCCAGTTGATGGGATTCCCGTGGTTTGAGACAATTCAAATATTTCAGGTAATACTTCAAAACTCACGACGCCCAGCAAAACCCCTGCAGTAAAGCTCAGAATATAGTGCAGCTTGTCCCGGAATTTAAAAGCAAGAAGCCCTCCTGCAAAGGTAGAAAAAAATGCAATTATTGAAAAAAAAACCGGGTTCATGCGATTGGTATCGAAATCAGGATACATCATTTTAATCGAAACAGGGAATAAATGCTGTATCGTACATCATTTTTTATTTTTTGCGGGCTGTAAAATATATTCTGGAAGGCGCTTCATAACCCTCGATGGTGCGTTTGGGATTATCCGGATCTGTAAAATCGCCCAAACTTTCTACGCGGGCCCAGTTTGTTTTTCGTTGTTCACCCTTGTCGAGAAAGTCATTATATATACACTTGATATCGGTAAATCCGCTTCTGCGCAGCATGTTTTCTGCCGCTGTCTGTGAAGGGATAAACCAGACATTTGGCATATTGGCGTATCTGCGTTTCGGGAAAAGACATATTTCTTCTTTTGATGAAATTCCCATCGTTTCAAGAATAATTTGGCCGCCTTTCTTTAACGAATGATGGCAATTGCGCAGAATCTGTACTGGATTTTCATGGTGATAAATAATTCCCATGCAAAGCAAAACGTCAAATACATCGTTAAAATATGCCAAGTCTTCAAAACCCAGCAGCTCCATGTGAAGATTTTTTTCCTGTGCAAAATGATTCAGATAATAAAAGGCCAGTTTGAATTTGCGGGTTGGATCCATGCCCAGAACCAACGCCGGGTTTGAGGCTGCCGCTTTAAACATAAAATATCCATTATTACAGCCCAGATCGCAAATGGATTTATTTTCCAGATTATCCATGTGCGGGGCAATGCGATTCCATTTGATCTCGCTTCTCCATTCTGCGTCAATTTCAATTCCGTAAATATGAAAAGGTCCTTTTCTCCATGGGCAAAATGTTTCCAGATGTGCCTGAATTGTTTTTTGCATTTCCGGAGCAATTTCTTCCGCGCGGCCAATAACAATGGCATTGTCTTTGTAATTTTTGTATACGGCATGAATATTGGGTTGATCGGAAACAGCTTTTAACATGCTTTTGTTTACTTCATCAAAAAGCAAGCGATTTCGTTTCAATAAAATTAATTTTAATTTTTCAATATCGATATTGCTCTGACAGTCTTTGAGATAATTTAAATTGGTCTGGATCATTTTTTTAGCGCAATGTACGATGCAAAATTAAACCACTTGTGATAAATAGAAACCGCCTGAAATCCAGCGTCTTTCATGAGTTCCATATTCTTTTCCGGAGTGTTGGGAATCAGGACATCTTCGATGGCGTCGCGCTTTTGCATAATTTCCAGATCGGAATATCCGCAGGCTTTTTTCATCAGGTGATGCATGTGAATAAAATGATTCGCAATTTCTTTATCGGACTCAACTACTTTTTCGGATAACAGCAAGACGCCGTTTTTGTTTAGCGAAAAATAAATATTATTTAGAAGCGCCGCTCTCTTTTCGGGAGGAATAAACTGAAATGTATAGTTGGCAATAATAATCCCGGCATTTCCGTACGGAAAAGTTTCGATGTCGCCCAGAAGAAAATCTATTTTATGTATTTCGCTCATATCGTTTTTGGATTTTTCCGCTTTATCAATCATGGCGCTGGAATTATCGATTCCGATATACTGAAATGGCCGGTTTTCAAAGACTTGACTCAATGTTTGGGCAGTTTTTCCGGTAGAGCATCCAAGATCGTAGATAATACTGCCGTCCGTATAAAACTCTTCTGCCATCTGGCAGGACATCGTTTGATTGGTTTCATAAAATGGTACAGATCGATGAATCATATCATCGAATACCTGCGCTACTTTTTCTGAAAATTCGAATTTGGGAATTATTTGAAAAGGTTTACTGTAAATATCATCCTTCATGCGAAATTACCTGCATTTGTTTAAAACTTCATTTAAGTGAACTTCGGTTTCCATAAATATTTTTCTTGTTTTATTGTCGCAGGCCTTCAGCTTTTTAAGTCCGTCAAACCAGCAAACAATATCATTGTGGCAGTCATCCAATAACAATGAAAATCCGGTTTTTTTCCGGGATGGAGTATATCTTTGATTTTGAACCAAAAAAGCATTGTTGAACTCATTTAAATCTGTATCGCCTGCGGCGTATTTCAAGAACTTAAATCCGGCATTTTTTATTTTTGCACGCAGTTTTTCAAATTCTTCTTTTTTCTTTTGAAGTTTTATTTTATCCGGAAAATCCGAGCTATATATATTTTCAAGATTTTTTCTTGCTTCATCCAGAAAATCCTGAAACAAACCATACTCCCTGATAAAATACAAATGTAGTTGATTTTGATCAGGAGGCGTATTTATATTATGGTAAAAATAAAGGTTGGTCGCAATTTTTTCAATGTATACCGCCAGAGATTCAGAAAAATCGGTATCGCTATTAAAATAAATTTTTTCGTGCGCCATTTCGTGAAGTACGAGACGCACAAGCTGGGCGTCGCTAAATTCAAGATAAGTGGAAAACACGGGATCAGAAAAATATCCGAGCGTTGAATATGCGCCTATCTCATTTTCATATACATCAAATCCCCGGGATATAAATTTATTTTTCCACTCATCTTTCATTTTTTCGTCAAAAAAACCAAGATAGCCAAACGTTCCGACAAAAGGAAAACTAAATTCTTTTGCCTTTAACTCCAGAGCCGGGGCGGCGGTGAGATTCCAGCCAAGAGCTTTTCGGGGCAGGGAAACATAATATTCATAGCTGTGCGTTTCTTTAAGAGAATAAAGTATTTTCCCAAATTCTTTTGCTTTCTCTATCAGCTCCAGTTTCTTTTTTGCAGCATCATTGATGCCGCCCGATTTCATAACGTCCGTTATTTTTTCTCTGTGAATTATCGCAGAAGCCTGATGATTGGCAAGATGGAGAATATAACCGATGCACGACATGTTTAAAATACATGCAAAAACTACAGTACCCAAAATCGATGCGAAAATGGTTTGGGGAGATATTGTAATATTTAAAAATCGAATACTTTTTGGTTTATTCATGGATATCTTCTGATCTTCGGCGGTAGATGTTAAGCAAATGAAAGAAAATATGGTATAAAAAATATATGCCAAGACTGGCGGCAATAAGAGCCGAAAATCCAGAAATCGGGGAATAGGATTCTCGGGCAAAAATTATATAGGAAACAGCCGAAGTCAGTCCTGCTGAAAAAATAATAATAAAATTGTATTTATATTCCCTTCGGTCGATGCGACGGAACCTGACGCCGGCATAAACCAGAACAAGATGCGTAAGGCCAAATCCAATAAATCCGCCGGCAAGAACATCCACAGGGAAATGCACGCCAATGTAAACTCTGGATAGAGCGCAGATTACCCCGAAGAAAAAAAAGGCCAGGGAAATTTTTTTATTCTGAACATCCTGCATGAGGTATCGAGTCAGGCTCATTACTGCGCTGGCGTGACCCGAAGGAAAGCTTTGTCCGGTTAAGATTTCCCCTGCATAGAAGATGGAATCATGGTAATAGGCCAGAGGCCTCCAGGAAATGTGCAGATATTTAATTAAATGAACGATCGCTGAAACAACAAGCCAGGCAATAATAAAAGACCAGTAATAGCGCCGTTTTTTTTGATAGGCCAGAGCAGAGAGCATGATTACAAAATGGCCATCGGCAAGAACAGTAAAAAGAATCATGGGCAATCCAATCAGGTTGCTCTGAAAACCGTTGATGGCCATGAAGATCTCATGGTTAAACCGCCACGTTAAAAAATAAAACGGTCCCGCAAAAACCGCCAACATCAGATAAAGTATCCTTTTTAAGTTCATCCTGGTAGAACTGCATTTACCGTATATCCTGGAAAATTATTTTTTAATATTGATGGGGATGATTTTTGAGTTTGCGTCCAGGGTTACAGTTGTTGGCTCACCCGATGCTTACATATCCCAGAAAAAATCTTTGTTGGTCAATGTCTCCGGTTCGTTTATTTTCTGTGAAAAAATAAATGTCGTGTAATCGCTTTGAAAGAATGCAAGCTGCTCCTCAAGATCGTTTAATTCCTTCACCCAGTATTCTTCGGTTCCAAAGTGAGGAAAGGCCGAGGGAAAAGCCGGATCCTGCCAACGTCGGGCTATCCAGGCGCTGTAATGAATGTAGCGTAAAGAACGCAGCGGCTCAATGAGGTTTAACCAGGAGTTATCAAAATTCCTGAAGGTACGGTAGGCGTCCAGAAAAATCTGTTGGCGTTGCAGATCGGACGAATCGCGCCCCGACGAAATCATCCAGATATCCTGAACGGCCGGACCGTTGCAAAAATCGTCAAAATCCAGAAAGTACCAGCCGTCGCGGCCAAATAGCAAATTGCCAATATGGCAGTCTCCGTGAATGCGGTGAACAGGAACCCCTTTGCTTGATTCGTTGTACACAATAACCGTATCGTGCACAACCTTGCTAAAGCGCGCTTCCAAAAGTTCGGGAATAAATTTGTGATCCAATAAAAATTGCAGCGAGTCGAGACCCATCTTTTCAGCGCCCAGTGCGGGGCGATGGCGCGCTTCCCGGGAAGACCCGACATTGTGGATTCTGGCCAGAAGGCGTCCGGTAATTTCCAGCTCTTCGTCGGTAAATTCGGCGGGCTCGCGGCCACCCGTTAGAGGCCAGATGGCATAGTAAATTCCTTCTATACCTTGAATGCTTTGCCCGTCAGGAAAAAGCGCCGGATAAAGGGCGGGAATTTCGGCGTCTCGCAGATCAAATAAAAAATTGTGTTCCTCCTGGATTTGAGTCAGACTCCAGCGCCCCGGCCTGTAAAATTTAGCCACAATGTGGGTTCCATCTTCCAGCCCGATATCGAAAACCCGGTTTTCCAGACTGTTTAAAGCGCGGCAATGTCCCGTTGGGCGCAATCCTGCTTGTTCCGCCGCCCGCATCACCACTTCGGGCGTAAGGTGATAAAAAAATTCAGTAGAGTTTGGCGGAGTTTCAGACACGAGCGAAACTGGAAGCGGGAAACAGGTTGAATAGTTTATTTTATGAGCCGAAAACAGGGATTTTCATTGGATTTGCTGCATTTGACATCTCCAGTTCCCCTGAAATACGTTGCGGATAACGCGTAGTTCTTCAAGGGGGGAAGTTTCCCCACTCGCTACAACCGCCCGTCCGGCGGGTTGCAGCTACCCCCTCGATTTGGCCTATACTTATTAATCCCTTTCATCTGCTCCTATAGACCAACCGGCGCCAAGGGCGCTTGACGGTACAGTAAGCGTACAGGGAAGACCCGCAAGATTTGCAGTACGCAATAAGCTGTCCATGTCATTGGTAAATGTCTTTGAAGCTGAATTTGTTGTATTGGACATATCAAGGCCGCCAAAAAATACATTGCAGGTGGCAGCAACTGGCGCTTTGAGATGAAAGTCTGGAAACACATTTGTCGCGCCCGCTGTGGCGTTGGTACCCCATAATACGATTGGCATATTGGAAACCGTGGCGGTTGCAAACACGGGGGTGAAGGTAATCAACGAAGCCGAGGCGGTGCAATTAACCCCTGTTATCGTTCTAACGATCCCGTCATTGTTATAGACGAAGAATTGATTAAGCACATACCGGGAATCGGCATTGCATGCCGCGACTTCAATGGTACTGGTTGTTCCATCATATGTAGTATTGACATCGGGACCATCCTGTGTAATGTCATACATTACCGGGGCTTTTACAAAAAGCTGATTACCTGTATTGGCTATATTAATGTTACCAGAGGCAGTCACGGCTCCTGTTCCATTGACGTTCAGGTTTGAAGTCGCAACAGTATAACAGTTTCTTGTTGTATCCGTAACGGCTGCGGCATTAATGCATGTCGTTCCTGTGGTCAAGGCATTCGGCTTATCGGCATAAACATAATATTTACCGAGCGAGCCACTATCAAAAACATTGTTATTTAACAGATTAGTTGGGCTGGATGTTGTAGTTGTCGAGGACGAAAACTCATAAATTCCATAACGGTTATTAGCCATGCCGGAATTAAATATATTATTATTTTTTATATCTATCGTTGGGTTGATAACTGTCCCCACATTGTCGACCCATATTCCATAGGAGTTTGTCAAACCGCTACCGCCATGAATGGTATTGTTATACAATTCAATTCGAGGAGCATAGGTTGTGGATCTGTTGGAAATATATACTCCATACGTATTTGATCCGCTGCCCGCATTAATTGAGTTATTATACACTTCCATATTGTTTGCCATGCCTATTGTGGCGCTTACATTGGTGTAATAAACTCCATACGAAGAACCTGTTCCGGAAACAGCATTATCTATTGTATTATTATTAACTACAGTATGGGATGCTTGATTGCTGGTCGTTTGCCGTGTATTATAAATACCATATACGCTACCATTTGTCCCCCCAAGAACACTAATTTTATTACTGGAAATAGTGAAGGGAGACCATTGCGAAGTAGATACGCCATCTGTTGAAATGCCATAGTTGCTCACCCAGCTTGCGTTGCTACTACTATTGTCTACAGCGATTGTATTATTACTCATAGTGGTAATATGACCTTGGTCATTTAATCCATACATAGTATTGTTCATATTTATGTCTCCCTTAATAGTTATCGTATTGTTGGCAATGGTATCAATGATTCCATAACCAGTTACTCCCTGAACTGGATCGGTGTATTGATTATTCATTATTCCCGTTTGCTTGGCATTGATGGTGTTATTGGCTATTATTGTAATAGACACAGTAGGCGTACCATTGCTTGAATTCAGGCTTGGATTAAAAAATGCACTTGGGTCATTGTTTATTCCAGTACTGGCCGCATTGATGATATTGCCTATAATAACAGGCGAACCAATTCCGCTAATCAACGAGGTACTAGTATTGTATATTCCAATTCCCATGAAGTTTTTGTCGACGTTTATGGTGTTGTTGGTGATCAATGGCGCTCCAAAGGCATTCATTATGCCTATAGACGCAAGGGTATTACCACCGTTAATTATATTTCCATTAATATTCGGCGATGACAAAATATTGAGAAGAGAAAAAGTATTGTTAGATATGCCTATGGCATATACACCCACTCCTCCATTGATGGTATTACTTAAAATACTCGGAGAAGAACCGGTGTTCGCGACACCAGATGAAAACATTGCAGCGGCGCCGGCATTTATAGTATTGTTTTGAATAATCAACTGCAACTGGCAGTTTTCTGTGGATATGCCAAAAGTATTAGCAATACCGGTAGAAACATTGCTGAATGCAAACCCTTCAATTAAAGTATAGCGAGCAATATCACGAGCATAGGCAACATAGCTTGTATTCGCCCATACGTTTGTCTTGTTATTCATATTCTGGGCTGTAAAATTTGCATCCCATCCGCCATGAAGACTGATATTATCTTTAATAACCAATGTCTCTTGATAGGCTGTACCCGAATTGTCCCTGGACGCTACATAAACATCTTTTTTGCCCAGTTGAAGCGCAGCCGAAATCCCTCCCATGATCGTTTGAAATGGCTTTGATTTGTTGCCTACCACATTTACATCCGTGCAGGTAGATGTTGCTGAGAATTTTGATAAGCCGCCAGCCGTGGCCGCATAAATACTGCTACCTGATGCGTAAACTCCATATACAGTATTGCTTCCCAGTCCGTTGGCAATTGTATAATTGACCCATGAAGTTCCACCGTTTACAGAGACGAACAAGCCATTATTGGTGGCTGCGTAAATAACATCGGCTGTTACATCAACATAAACATTGTTAATTTGATTGGTCGATAGATAGTTAGTCCATGTTGAACCCGCATTCGTAGAAACGGCCATTCCATTAGCAGTAGCCGCATAAATCCGGTCTCCCGCACTAAAGACGCCATTGATTATACTGCTGGATCCAAAGCCGGCGGTCGCCGCCGTATAAGTTGCCCAACCCACCCATGGATTATTCACGGATAACCCGCCTGCAGTAGCTGCGTAAGTAAAGAGAGTTTTCGGATCTACAAATACACCATTGATAACATCATTTACGAGCCCACCGGCAGTATTCGCATTCGTCTGATTAGACCATGTAGTTCCGTTGGAAGAGGATGACAATCCACCTGTTGTCGCCGCAGTTATTCCAGAAAATAAACTCTTGGTGATTTTATTCGTTGTATTGCTTCCAAGTCCATTTGCGGTTGTATAATTGATCCAGGTAGAGCCGTTATCCAGAGAGATGGACACGCCACCAGATGTAGCAGCATAAAGAGTATTACCTGCCGGGTATAAACCATTAACAGTATTACTACCCAGGCCATTGGCAGTAGTACTGTTGCTAAATGTCTGGCCATTATTAATAGAAACAGAAACTCCCCCGGTGGTAGCTACATATACATGGGAACCTGTTGCGTAAACGTCTTTAACGACATTACTCCCAAGACCATTGGCTGTAGTCAGATTTGTCCAGGTTCCCGACGAACCGGCAGCAGGAACCGGGCAGTACACATAAATTACGCTGTCAACAACATCAAAGGAGCCGCTCCCATATTGACCGGCGGTGGTGGTGTCCGCTTTAACGCGCCAGTAATAGGTTCCGTTCGTACTGAGATCTACCGTAAGACTGCTATTTGGAGCATCTACTGTAAAAGGACTGCCGGTTATCGTATTGGAAAATGCGCTGTCCGTGGCAACATCAATGGTATATTTTGAGGCGCCAGCCTTGGCTGTCCATTGAAATACCACTTTAAGTCCGAGTACTTCACCATCTTTGGGCGTTAATATGTTAGGCGGCGAGGTATCTGCCAGTTTGTTAATAAAATTCCCGTTTAGTAAATCAGCGGTAGAAGTATCTCCCTTGCATCCTGCCAATATGGCTGCCATCAGCAGCCCTGTAAAAATTCTTGTTCTTGTGTTCATTTTATTCTCCTGTTTTTGGGAGGGGCTTGGCACGCCCCTCGCTACAACCGCCGGGCGGTTTTCGCTACCCCCCGCATTATGTGTTCTCTAAAAATTCACATTTATCCCCAACTGCGCCATTGGTATATAGGTAAAGATCGTCTTTTGGGGCGATTTAAAGCTTTCGATTTGTGCATTAAACGTGCCGTCAAAAACCAGGCGCAAGGTATCGGTGGCCAGCCAGGCAAATTCAAATCCGGCGCTGACATAAGGGATATCGTTGGTTACGTTTTGGGACACAGAGCCGCTTACCTGCGACGACTGGTTTATCACCCCGCCGCCCAGTTTAGGCGAGATGTAAAATATATCAGAGAGGCGAAAATCAACGCCCACCGCGCCGCCCATCATAAGATTGGTAGCCAATAGCGTAAGGTTGTTGGCGGTAAAATAATTGGTCGCGCCTTTTTTAATCTCGTGCTGATAGTAGCTTAAACCGGCTTCAATAAAAAACTGATCCCAGACAATGGGCATGTTGCCGCGAAGTAAAAACCCAAAAGCCGGCAATTTTGTGCTGAACTGGTCTGACCAGCCGCCGGCAAAAAAGTTGCCGCCTGCTCGAAGACCAAGAGCAATGTTGGCAAATATTTTCTTGGCCGGTTTTTTATTGCCTCGGTTTTTTTCCCAGTCTTCTTTATTTGGCAGCACTTTGGATGCTTCTTTGGCGGCCTTGTCGGCAACTTCGCCAATGGTCGTAAAGAGCTGATTGTTGGCCGGAATTTCAATGACCTGCTCGGCAATCACCCTTTTTTCGGTAATGCTGATAATGCGAACCGTGGTACTGACGGCATCCTGGTCTTTGCCGCCCTGCTTGATGATAAAGCCGCCGTTAATGACAACATCCTGCGTGGAATACAATCCAAGGTTTATGCCGTAGGTGGCCGTATAACATTCATTATCATAAAGAAAGTTTTTTTTGGCCACCGTTTTCCATTCCTGTTCGGGGGTCTCGCTAAAGGCAAATTTGGTTTTGAGCTTTGCCCGGATGGAATCGGTAATGGTTGCCTCGAGGTATTCATAATTGGGGTTTTTATCAATATTTTTAAAGGGGAGAATAATTACCTTTTGCATTTCGTCGGCATACAAATCGCCGCATACAGCGGGCAACATGTATGTAGCCGCCGCTAAAAAAAGATATATTATTTTTTTCATATTCATTTTTTCCTTTTTTTGAGGGGGGAAGTTTCCCCCCTCGCTACAACCGCCGGGGATTTTGGCAGGGAACGGTCGCGACCGTTCCCTGCAACGGAATTCAACCCGGCGTTTTTCGCTAACCCCCACATATTAAATCTTGCCGATCAAATTGCAAGCATATTTTTTGTCTTCGATAACAATATGATCGATAACCCAGGAGGTTAGGCCGGAACTTGACATTCAGGGCTTGTCAATTTTTTCAATTCCCGATTTGTAATTTTCGTTCCATTTAATCAAACGCACTCCTTTGCATTTATTGTTTTTTATTGTTTTTTCGTTATGATGATTGCGCATAATATTTTTTTGTTTATACAAAATAAAAAGGGCTTTGTCAACCGGAGTTATAACTCAGTAACACAATTTGATGATTTTTTTAGACTATTTTTCCGCTCATCGGACTCAACCCCGTTTCTTTTTTAAAGGCTTGATGAAAGGGGTTATAAGAAACAAAACCAGACTGGCAGGCAACCTGTTTAAGGGGCAGAAAATTGACTGTTTTCAAAAGTGTTTTGGTTTGCGGTAATGATTGATAAAATCCTGATATCTCTGGTGATGATATTGCTTTAAATATTCCGATATCTGATGAACTTTCAGATGTATTTGATCGGAAAAATCCCGGGGAAAAGGTTTTTTTCAGGTATTTTTTTCTTTTTTTATCAATAGCGCCATGGTTTACCCTATTTTTACCAAGTTTCTTATATGTAAACCTACCCGCTTTACCGAAGCATTCATCATTCGCGCAAAGCGCGTTACCCCTTCAAGGCTTCTTTCAATCGTTTGCGGGTTTCGGGTTTGGCCTTGTTTATCGCGGTAATCATATCTTCCGCTTCGATGGATTTTCTTGAAATTTCGAAAAACCGGTCATCGTGCCGATTTAGTCTTTGCAGCATATACCCGACAACTGCCATAGACAGGGGAATCCAGATGCCGATAAACCACATCATCTGATTAAATCTGCCATCCATTTGAGACTGCACTGATTCAAACCGTTTATCTACTTGTTCAAACCGTTTATCTACCTGTTCAAACCGTTTATTCATATCCTCGCGCAGATTTTTAATCTCGCGAATTGTATCCTCGCGTAAACTCTTGATTTCCCGCAAAATATCGCTTTCAGCAGAATATACCGCGCCTGAAGGCAACGATATAGCCAAAAGCAGAGAAAATCTTACAAGAAATTGTTTTATAGTATTGTTCTTCATACCAATGCATCGCCAAAATAACCAATTTTTTACACTTTTGCAGAAAAAAAACGCAAAGTCAAGAGAAAATCACGGAAAACGTCAGAATCACGGATTCAACGGATTACGCGGATTTTAAATTCAACATTCAAAACTCAAAATTCATCATTCGCGCAAAGCGCGTTACCCCTTCAAGGCTTCTTTCAGTCGTTTTCGGGTTTCGGGTTTGGCCTTGTTTATCGCGGTAATCATATCTTCCGCTTCGATGGATTTTCTTGAAATTTCGAAAAACCGGTCATCGTGCCTGTTTAGACGTTGCAAGATATACCCGACAACTGCCATAGACAGCGGAATCCAAAGGCCGATAAACCACATCAATTGATCAAAACGCTTGTCCACTTGTTCAAACCGCTTATTCATATCTTCACGCAAAGTCTTGAATTGGTTTGTTGTGTCTTCGCGCAGATTCCTGTTTTCTTCGTGAATGTTTTGGAATTCCCGGTTTGTATCCTCGCGCAGATTTTTAATCTCGCGCAAGATATCGACCTCAGACGAATACGCTGCGCTGGACGGCAGCGATATGGCCAGAAGTAGAAAAAATCTTACAAAAAATTGTTTTATAGTATTGTTCTTCATACCAATGTATACCCAAAATAACCAACTTTTTTCACATTTGCAGAAAAAAGTGCAAAGTCAAGAGAAAAAATCACGAGCTGCGCGCGACTTGTACTGAGCGTCGAAGCAAACGCGTTACCCCTTCAAGGCTTCTTTCAATCGTTTGCGGGTTTCGGGTTTGGCCTTGTTTATCGCAGT
>JAOUFE010000116.1 GCA_029858425.1 Spirochaetia bacterium
AGATAATATTTCCAGCTCCACGTTGCCCGTGAAAAGTACAGTCCTTGTTATGACAAAAAAAATACTGTAAATCGATATTATGTCCCATGAGGACAATCAAATTTCTCCATATAGCTTATATATATAAATTCAAAAAAAAATCAAAATTATGATCCGAATGCACCTTCCGGTAAATTAAGCCACGACCATGTTTTGCCGAATGCCTGAAACTGCCCCGGTTTATTATGGACACTTTTTAAGACATTAAAAAGTGTTCCAAAAGGGGAGGTATGAATAAAAAACCAATGCAACGAAAGAGCGCGAAATACAAAATGGGATTTGCGCTGAAAACGATCGGAGGCGAATCCAGCGAAGCCCTTAGTCGGGAATATAAAGTTGGTGTAGCCGAAATCGAAAAATGGAAGTCTCAATTTTTAAACGGATGTTTGGCATATTTAAATATTCGGACGGATACCTCAAAGGAAAAAAACACGTCGAAGCCCAGACCACAATTGGCAGAATGGCGATGGAAGGTTTTTGCAGCCGCGCCATGAATGCTTTAAAATCAAGCTGCAAACCCATCGTAGCTTTTGAGGCGTTTTCTTGTACTGGAAGAGCCCAGGTTTTGGGACGCGCTCTTAATGAATTTGCCTGAGGCATAACATTGTGGCTGATTTTTTAAACAAACAAACAAAGAAAATGTCTTGACTCATCAAAAAGAGATTGCAGTCTTGCGGTGCTGAATCCGCCAATGAAATATAAAAATAATAGAATATAGATAAAATCAGACGATTCGGCCAAAACCGAATTTTCTGCCAGATCGCCTGCCAGAATGCTTCGACTTACAGGAAGATTTTTTTTGTAAAAGGAGCAAGTTAAATCAACAGAAAGAATCCGGCTTGGGTCGGAAAAAAAGATATTTACTTTAGGTGCAAAAAAGACACAGGGTACCAATCATGCAAACGAATAAAAAAAATAAAGAGAAGCAGAATTCACGTTTATTTGATTTCCGCAGGATGAATCGACTTGATTTCATAAAATTGTCCGGTTTAGCGCTAATCGCCGGGACATTGCCAGGCTGCAAGGAAGGATCAACAGAATCCGGGGGGGCAAATGTCTCGTCACCGGAAGTGAACGTGGTGCGGGCTTATGCAGAAACATTGCTCCCGAAAAAAACTTCACAGGAGACAATCTCCAAAATCAAGATCGCCCAGGGATTGGATGATGTTTTTGGATATCAGAATCCGGATTTCGTTTCCAACATACGTCTTGCCATCAAGGTTCTTGAGTATGGTCCCATGTACTGGGCGCTGAAATTTTCCCGTTTTTCGCAGCTTTCTCTCAATCAGAGGAAACAGTTTTTACGCGATCTTGCGGAGAGCGATTCCGTCACGAAACGCTCCGTGATCGTCGGAGTGAAAACAATCACTCTCATGGCCATGTTTGAGCGCGGGAAAGAAAACGCCATGGGCGAAATTATGAACATTCACAATATGGAGTTATGCCGATGAATTTTGTCACCGATGGATCCGCCACAACGGATAAAAAAATTTCCCTGAAAACAGAAATTTGTATCATAGGGTCAGGCGCCGGGGGAGCTGTGGCAGGTTTTTTTCTGGCGCAGGCCGGTTACGAGGTCACCATTTTGGAGGCCGGTCATTTTCATCCACCCGGATCCCAGGAGGGAAAATCAGAGACCCATATTATGGCAACCCTGTACGAAAAGTCTGCCATGCAGATGAACGCCTCCCAGGATGTCATGATTTTGCAGGGAAGGGCGATCGGAGGATCTACCCTGGTGAATCAGGCGGTATGTTATCGGTTGCCGGAACAAATCGCAGACAAATGGACAATGGATCACCAGGTGGAAGGCAAGACGCTGGCGGATTTGTCGCAGTACTATGAGAAAGTTGAGAAAGTAATAACCCCCAAAATTACTCCGGAACAATTTCTTAATGAAAATAATAAAATTGCAATGCGGGGTTTTAAAGAAAACAAATGGAACAATGGGTACATGAAACGCAACACTTCTCATTGTGTGGGCTGTGGATCTTGTCCCATGTCATGCTCCATTGGCGCTAAAAACTCCATGGACAGAACCTTTTTACCCATGGCCCACCAGGCCGGGGCAAAAATAATATCGGGTTTCCAGGCGACGGAAATACGATTGAAGAAAAATAGTATTGAAAAGATCGTGGGAAAAGTATCCAATAAGGATAAATCAAGTTTTGAAATATTCGCGGATACCTTTATCCTTGCGGGGGGAGCAATACAGACCCCGGTTTTGTTGCAGAGAAGTAAATACAAAGACAAGTCCGGACAGATCGGAAAAAATTTAATCATCCATCCGTTTATTTTTCCCCAGGCCCTGTTTGACAGGAAGCTGGACTCATTCAAGGGGGTTCCGCAGGCTGTTTATAGTTTTGAATTTGCCCACTTTGGCCATAAGGAACTGGGCAGCATTTTGCTGTATGGAGATTTTGAAGGTTTTGTCGGGTCAGCATTTCAGATGAGCGGCGTTGGCGACAATTTCGGCGAAAATCTCGCAAACTTCCGCCATCTTGCCCAGAGCCTCGTCATCATCAATGAAACGGCCCGTGGCGTAATTACCGCCTCTGCGAGCGACTATAAAATTGAATATGAATTAACGGACCGAGATCGCGAAACCCTGGCGGCGGCTGCCAGACATATGGGGAATGTATTTTTTTCACAGGGAGCCAGGAAATATTTTGTGGGAAATAAAGAATACAAAAATCCCCAGGATCTGCAAAAGATTTCAGCAGCTGACATGGAACCGTATAAAATTAATATTATCGGCGCCCATCCGATGGGCACCTGTCGTATGGGAAAACCAGAAAATTCTGTCGTAGATTCTTACGGAAAAATTCATGATCTCGAAAATGGATATATTTGTGATGCGAGTATACTTCCGGATTCCACGGGGGTGAATCCCCAATTGACGATCATGGCCATTGCCGCCCAGATTGCCGAGAGGATAGATTTGAAATTGAAATCCCGGGGGGAGAGAAAAAAGTGAGCGAAGCAATTGAAAACAAACTCAAGTATTACATTCCAGAGAAAATTTTATTTGATCTCGAAGAAAATCAATCATCTTTTAAACGATATGAGTCTCTGGAGGGAGGAGTTTTATTTTTTGATCTTGTTCAATTCACAGGATTGACATCCGCGCTTTCGCTGGAAGGCCCCTATGGGGCGGAGCTGGTGGGAGAAATCCTCGAGGAGTTCTATACTGCGATGGTGGAAGAAGTTCAATCGTACGGAGGAACGATATATCAATTTGCCGGAGACTCCGCTTTGGCGGCCTTCCAGAAAACCAACGGAGAAAGCGATGTGAACGCCGCAGCCCGCATATGTTCCTGCGCGCTTGCCATGAAGGATAAATTGAGCACTCTGCGGCCGGTTGCCCTTCCGGATTCTGACTTTTTATTGACAGCCCGATTTTCTATCTCCTATGGATGGTATACGCAAATCCTGCTGGGCTCCAGCGAAACATTCTTTAATGCGGTCATTGTAGGGGAGGCTGTCGATCGCACAATAGCCGGAGATGCTCGCGGTAAGCCAGGCGAAATATTTGTTTCGTCAGAAATTTCTCTTTTATTAAAAAATAATATTACGACGAGAAAAGAAAGCGGGGTTGATTTTTTACAGGAAATCAGTCTCCAGCCGGAAAAAACTTCCAAATCCATAAAAGATTTAGCTCATCTGGATACGCGTCAAAATCTCAAACGTTGTGCTCACTTTCTGGACCAGGCGCTTGTGACCCGAATCCAGGGAAGCAGGTCTGAATTTCTCGGCGAATTTCGCGAAGTAACGGTAGTTTTTGTCAGTATCCCACCCCTTGATACATCTCTTCAGGATACAAAAGCGCGAGACCAGCTCAATCAATTTTTTATATCTTTGATAAATCTTGGCAAGGCATATAACGGACATCTGATACAGACTGACTTTTCGGATAAAGGCAGCGTTTTTATGATACTTTTTGGGGCGCCTTTGGCCATGGAAAAGAAGGAGCTAATGGCGCTGCGGTTTGCTCTCAAGTGCCCTTCTCTGATCCAGGATAAATCGGCTATCCAGAACATTAAAACCGGAATCAGCACGGGTACCATCTATTGCGGAGACGTGGGGGCCAAAACCAGAAAGGGATATTCGGTTCTAGGCGAAGCTGTAAATCTGGCTTCGCGTTGCATGTCCAAGGCGTCGGACAAGACACCAGTCACGGACAGCGCCACCCTCCGGCACTGCTTGCAGAGTTTTGAAACCAAGGCCTTGCCTCTTACCCAGCTCAAGGGTTTTGATGAAAGTATTCAATTGTATCTGGTCAAAAAAGAAAGCAGCGATACTTCTTCAAAATCAGGGGGGGCATTCATTGGGAGAAAGAAAGAACTTACCTGGATGCAGGAAATACTGGAGAAAGAATTTCAGAAGGGCGTCAGTATCGGATTATCCGGAGAAGCGGGTGTTGGAAAAACTCGCCTGGCGTCTGAGTTTGTGAGACATGTGCGGGATAGAAATATCGCCGTAGTTCAATCAGCTTGCTACCCCTATGAAAAACATACTCCCTATTTTGCCTGGAAAAGTCTTTATAGTAGCTTGTTTGAATTATCAGAGGACGATGAGCTGGATACAGCCAGAGAAAAGATCTCAAAAAAAATCAGCGTCATTAAGGACGAAAATCTGGCATGGATCAATGTATTTTTAAATCTCCTGGATTGGGATCAGAAGGAAGATGCTTTTACTGCCAACATCGATCCCAGGCAGAAAAATGAAAAAATTTACGAAATCACTCTTGGTCTGGTAGACAATCTCGCCCAAAAAAAGAAAATCATGCTGATGATTGAGGATTTTCACTGGGCGGATGATTCTTCTGCAGAACTTATTCGGCTTTTTATTGCCAAAAAAATACCCGGTGTAATTATCTTTCTTGTTTCCCGACCCGAGGGATGGATTCTTGAATTTGCGGAAATAAGGGATTTTAATTATTTGACGCTCTCCGATATGGAAGAAGAGGATATTCGGGAGCTTCTGGACAGTCGATTGAAACTTTCGGAAAAATCGATATCAGTCAAAGGCAAGATTGCCCAAGAGATGCTGAACCGGGCGCATGGGAATCCTCTTTTTATAGAGTCCATTGTTCAATCTTTGCGCGAGCAGGGTTTATTGAAAGTCAATGAAGACGAAACCTTTGATTTTGCGGGAGATCCGGACAAAATGGATATTCCCCACACGCTCCATGATGTGCTTTTGTCGCGAATAGACAGACTCAGCGAGGGAGAAAAACAGACCTTAAAAAATGCTGCTGTCATTGGGCGGATTTTTGAATTAGACTATCTCAAAGTTCTCAGTCCGGATATTTCCATCGGCTACCTCCAGGATCAGTTGAAAAATCTGGAAAAATTTGATTTTACAATGGAGGAAGGACACCTTACTTATTTTTTTAAACACATTTTGGTTCGCGATGTCGCATACAATTCGCTTCTCAATAACAGTCGCCGTATTCTTCACAATTTGCTAGCCACCCACATTGAAAGCCAGAATCAAGACAGTCTGCAAAGCCATGTAGATATGCTGGCCTTCCATTATGGTATGGCGCAGAATCGGGAGAAGTCCGTGCATTATGGAATTCTTGCGGCGAGAAAAGCGGCTCAGGCATATTCCAATTCCAACGCCATCCATCACTATCATAATGTTCTGGAGCAACTCGAATCGACCGCCGATGGAAAGCGCAGCCTTTATTATGATGTTAAAACAGAACTCGGCCACGTATACCGACAGTCAGGGGCCTTTGCCGACGCCATAGATATTTTTCAGGAACCTCTTCATGTGGTCACCGACCCCGTGAAAAAATCGCGCCTCCACACGGGACTGGGCAAGGTGTACCAGGAACAGGGAGAAACAGACAAGGCGCTCGCAGAGCTGGAAATGGCGACCAAACTTCTTGGCGTCAAAGTTCCGTCTTCATATTCAGGGGTCATGCTTGGAGTTGTCGGTCAGTTGATTGTTCGTGGTTTACGAAAAGTCTTTCCTTTTTTTCTTTTTCCCGTAGGCAAAAAGAAGGCAGAAATTTATCGTATGCGATTTGAGATTCTCGACTCTTTGACTAAAATTTATTTTTTTGTGGATATGGATAAAATGGCATGGGCCAATTTACAGCAGGTCAATCTGATCGAACGGGTCGACAATGATCGATACCGGGCCATTGCGTATGCCGCCCTGGGATTGATCTATTCTTCTCTTCGTTTGCAGCGGTTCTCGCAAAAAATTTACAAACGGAGTTTGTTTCATGTTCAAAAAAGCGGCGACCCCTTTGCGGAAGCCCTGTATCTCCAACGTTTTGGAACATCCGGACTCAATGACAATGATCCGCAGCGCTGGTATAAAAATCAGGAGAGAGCCATACACATTTACAGTCAGATCGGCGAGAACTGGGAAAAAATGCTTTCTGCCGGATCCGAAGCCGTGGGGCATATGATTGCCGGCAATTTTCGCGAAGCGGAAAATCTTTCAGAGGCTCTTCTGGAGACATCAGGTCGGGAAAATGTCCGGCAGTTTCAGGGATGGGCCGTGTTAAATCTGGTGCTTTGTAAATACATTCTCGGAAGTGCGCCGATTTCTGAAATACTTAAAAGTCTGGATGAAGGTGTGTCCATAACCAATGGTACCCGGGATTTGGTGGCCGGGGCTGCCGGAGTTCGATGGGGAGTTTTGATCCACTGTCGCTTGAAAGATTTTTCTGAATCTATGCGTTACGCAAAAGAACTTTTCAAAAGGCTTCAGAATTTAAATAATCCGGTCCCCCACGTGCACGCCGGTTACAGTACGATCGTCGAAGCCATACTCGAAGCCCGCAAACATGGCGTTCATCCCGACAAGGAGATAGAAGCGATTTACAAGAAATCTTTGGCCAAGGTAAAGAGTCTCGGGAAAAAATTTCCCCTGATTGAAGGATATGGGTTGAGATTGAATGCCCTGATTTTTGAAAACTCCGGGAAACATGCCAAGGCCGTGATGGAAATTGAAAAGGCCCTGAAGTGGTATGAAGCCTCGCAGAACCGGTGGGAACATGCGCTAACCTTTATCGACGCAGTTCGGATCATCGGATCTGAGACGCCGCAGGGAAAAGATTATTTCCGAAAAGCGATGGAGCTTTGTGAATCGAAACATTACCTCTCCGAAAAAGAGCAACTACTGGCTATTGGTAAATAGACTTCAACCTTTAAAATCGTTTTGAAGAAAGCGAATTATTGATTGATTCTGCGCTTCCAGAAACTCCTGGTTAAACTGGCGCTCAGCTTCTCCTTTATTCGAATAGTGTTCGTTGATCGTACCGCCCATCATGTAGGTTTTGTATATTTCCTTGTTCTTAAAATATGGATCTTTCATTTTAACCTGGCTCATGTAGATGATGGCGGTAACTTTTACGGGAAAAAAGTTTTCAAGATTTCCGAAGGGCGCGAAGTAATGATAGGGCTTGCCGTACACAGCCCGTACGATGGGTGAAAATATATTATTGTTATAGGGAAAATAACTTCTCCAGTAATTCATGAAGGCGCTAACAACTGTGATATGGTTGATTACGATTTTGTCCCATACTTTGCTTCCAATTTTTACTTTTTCAATGGTATACGTTGTGTCCGGATCCGGCCCATTGAGCGGTAAAATATGCGATTCTGGAACTCCATACATATAATTCGAGAAGTAGTTCCAGTCAGATTTTCCCAGCCGAAGGACCTCATCGATTTTTACAGTGGAAGAATTTGACTCATAACCAAAAGGTCGCTTCCAGTCTTTTGCCAGAGCGTCTATTTCATAATATCCAAAAAAAACATTGAACCAGTGGGAATCCGGATTGGTGTAGCTGCGGGTTTTCGGATCGGCGCAGGAGAAGCTGACATTGAAAGTAAACGGCGGCGTGTCCGGGAACATGATTTTTTTTACTTTACTTCCAACATGTCCATAGTCGGTCGTGGCTTAATTTACCGGAAGGTGCATTCGGATCATAATTTTGATTTTTTTTTTGAATTTATATATATAAGCTATATGGAGAAATTTGATTGTCCTCATGGGACATAATATCGATTTACAGTATTTTTTTTGTCATAACAAGGGCTGTACTTTTCACGGGCAACGTGGAGCTGGAAATATCATCTTTTCGCATGTCGAAAAACTGCGTAACGGCGATAGCAGACAATACCTTCGGTGTACCTCTTGCGGACGAAAATTTTCTGAAACAAA
>JAOUFE010000117.1 GCA_029858425.1 Spirochaetia bacterium
ATAAATCAAAAAAAATGCTTTACAATAAATAAAGACGTAATATTCTTAGATTTAGATTAAAATAAAATCAATAGAGCGCCAAACAGGAGAATAACATGACTAACAGTAATAAAAAAGAAAATGAAAGCGATAAAATTCCGGGGTTTTTTGAATCATCAAGGGATTGCATTTTTTTGTACGACAAAAATGGCATTATCAAGGATATCAATCCCAACGGTTATCAGCAGTTGGGGTATGCGAAAAATGAAATAGTTGGTAAAAATATTGCACAAATTGTCCAACCTGAAGTTTCACATGAATATTCGGCCGTAATCTCAAAAGTAGTCGAAGAAAAAAAGGCCGTGTTTGAATCCATTCTCGAGAACAAAGATGGAGGCAAAATGCCCGTTGAAATTCATGCTTATTTGCTTACCCTGGACGACAACGACGTTATCTTTGCCATGCACCGCGATATTTCTTTGCGCAAGCAAATTGAAAATGTTCTGGGAAACTGCGATCAAAAATACAACGCCCTGTTTCAATCCTGCCCTGATGGAATTTTACAGATGGCTCCTGACGGTAAAATCCTGGACGCAAATGTGGCATATATAAAAACTTCTCAATACACCCGGGAAGAGCTAAAAGCCATGAATTTTGCCGATCTTGTCGCCGATGAAAACAAGGCTCAAAGCGCAACGCAAATTCAAGCGGCTATCGCGCAAGGCAACGCCGAATTTGACGGTTCCCTGAAGATTAAAACCGGTAAAACCTGGCCGGCCCACATTACCGCCAGCTACCACAACAGCGGTAACGGTTTTCTTTTTACGTTTATGAATAACCAAACCGAACACGAAAAACTAAAGGCCCAGTTACAAGAAAGCAAACAAACCATACAAAAATTTATCGATGAGGCTTCCATGGGAATTGTTCTTGGTAAACCGGATGGAACCATAAACTATGTAAATAAAAAATTCGCAAATTGGCTTGGTTATTCTGTAAGTGAACTGGTAAAATTAAACCTCAAAGATTTTACTTATTCTAATGAGACAAGCCAAAAAGATCGAATTTCTATATACGAGAATAAAGTTAAAGAAATTTCAAAAAAAGGCCATGGAATTTGCAAAAATGGCGAACAAATCTATTTAAATGCCACAGCATCTCTTTATCAAACTTCTTTTGGTGAAAAATATATTTTAGTTCAGTCCGAAAAAATCAACGAAAACCAATCCGTTGCAACGGCTAATTAAGCGCCCCAAAACTGCGCATTTTATTGGATTCTGACATGAATATGGAAGCTCCTGCTTAGGCTCAAAGCCTGGTTCAAAGATATGTAATTGAAAATACGGCTGTGTTTTGAAATATTGGCAATGGACTTGATAAAGCCTCCCCGTCTTCATGCGCACCTGATAAAAGGAATTGTAGATGCTTTAATGGATATTTTTCAAAAAGGGGATTATGCCGATAAAACGGTAGACCGCTTTTTGCGAACGCATCCCAAATGGGGCGCGCGCGACAGACGCTTTTTTGCCGAAGGAGTTTATGAATGTGTGCGATGGTGGCGGCGTCTGTGGTTTGCCGCTGATCTCGATCCGGAAAAATATCTGGATCGGAATTTTATTGCTCCGGATATTGTCGAAAAAATCTGGTTTGCCTGGTTTATCATACATAATCCGTCGATGGCAATACCCCATTTAAAAATAAAATACGATCAAGACCCGGTAAAGCTCTGGAATCTGGCGCCCAACCGACAAATCAGGGAGTCCATACCCGACTGGCTGGATGCCAGGGGGGATGCAGAATTAAAAGAACATTGGGAAAAAGTTTTAAACAACCTGAATAAACCGGCTCTGGTTTATCTTCGCGTCAATAAAATAAAAACAACCCGTGAAAATCTCATAACAGAATTATCGAGCGAAAATATTTCCGCACAGCCTGTTCCGGGGCAAATCGATGCTTTGTACCTTTCAGAAAGAAAAAATGTATTTATTTCACAGCCGTATAAAAAGGGATTTTTTGAAGTTCAGGATCTCGGATCCCAGAAGATTGTTCCGTTTCTGGATATTGCCCCCGCAATGAGAATTATTGATGCCTGCGCCGGCGGCGGAGGAAAATCTCTTCACATGGCCTCCCTGATGGGCAACAAGGGGAAAGTAATTGCTCTGGATACAAACGATTGGCGCTTAAAACCTCTGAGGCAGAGAGCCGCAAGGGCGGGCGCCGATATTATTGAAACAAGGATAATTACCTCAGGTAAAATTATCAAGCGGCTTTCAGAATCGGCGGATCGACTTCTGTTGGATGTGCCATGCAGCGGCAGCGGAGTTTTGCGGCGCAACCCGGATACGAGGTGGAAACTTTCCACAGACGAAATAACTCGCCTTGTCGGGGTTCAGCAAGACATTTTACAACATTATTCAGGAATGACCAAAAAAGGCGGAATGATGGTTTATGCCACATGTTCCGTTTTTCCATCCGAAAATGAAAAGCAAATCGAGACTTTTTTAAATTCGAGGGAGGGCAAAGAGTGGCGTCTTGCAGACCAGTTTCGTATTTTTCCTTCGGAAAACCCCGAAAGCAATCAGACTGAAAATTCAACAGTCAAACATGTGCAGTATTTTGAAAATTCTGACGGTTTTTATGCCGCCCGGTTGCAGAGATCATAATGATTTGTCGAAAATATAGCACATGCCAGAAACATCCAAAAATCCCGGATTGCTTCATGCCTGTCTTCTGAATAAAAACGGCGGAGCCCGTTTTGTCACCGATGACAGTTGGCGAAGCTGGAAAAAAGAAGATGGAATTGCATGGCTCCATTTTGATTATACTGTGGATGAAGCCCAGAACTGGTTAATGGACGAAAGCGGAATAGTCGCTCCGGTAGTACTGGCATTAATTGAACCCAGCTCAAGACCCCGCGTTTCGTCGGTAGGCAACAATTTACTCGTTATATTGCGCGGCGTTAATCACAACCCGGGAGCCGAGCCCGAAGATATGGTGGCCATGCGCTTGTGGCTGGAAGAATCTCGCATCGTTACAACCAGAAAGCGCGACATGCTTTCCGTCAGCGATATTATTACCAAATTAGCCCTGAATAAAGGTCCGGTCAGCACGGGCGATTTTCTGGCAACCCTCTGCGAGGGAATGATTTTTCGCATGGGCGATACCATTGACGAGACGGAAGATATGATTGCCATGATTGAAACCCAGTCTTTCGAAGAGAATAACCCCCAATTGAGATTTGAAATTTCCGAATTAAGACGCCAGATCATTGTAATTCGAAGGTTTTTATCCCCTCAAAGAGAAGCTCTGCACAAGCTTCCTTACGAGCCTTGTACCTGGATCGACGATTCTGTCAGGCTTCGTCTGAGGGAAGCTACCGATCGTCTGATCCACCACATTGAAGATCTGGACGCTGTTCGTGAAAGGGCGGCTATTGTGCAGGAAGAAATCAATAGCCGAACCAACGAGCAGGTAAACAAACGGATGTACATGCTTTCGCTGGTCACCGTTGTATTTATGCCGCTTACCTTTATGACTGGCCTTCTTGGGGTAAATCTGGGCGGTATTCCCGGAGGAACGCACAGTCTTGGTTTTACGATCTTTGTGGTTTCCCTGCTGGTTCTGGGGGCGCTTGAATTCTGGTTTTTACGCATAAAACGATGGTTTTAGAACTCACATTAAATAATTATTTACATCTTAAGTATAGATTAAAAAATTATTTACCGAAAATATAATGGAGCATCCTGGTTTCAGGACGCATCAGGGAAACAAAGAGGTATCTATGAAAAAGTTCATTCTTGCATTATCCATTCTCGCATCTCAACTAATTTACGCCGGAGCGGTTAAAGACAAATTTTTAGAGCTTAGCGACAAATTAGACAAGCAAAAAGCCAGCATTGATGAAAGAACAAAAATACTGGAAGAAAATATTAACCGGGCAATCAAAATGACGCTGATGCAACAATATAACCTCTGTAATGCTGAAAAGGCGGAAATTGGAAAGGATGGATATGAGGTATCGGAATTAAACCAGAATCTCATATATATTCAATACCAGGGTTTTGTTGGTTACTATTTATTTGCCAGCAACCCCACGGCCTTTATCCAGTATCCCATAGATTCCAAGGTATTGGTTGAGGCGGATGCTAAAATTGTTCGATCCTACGACTCCGCGTGCGCAGATTCCGGCACGGCTAAATAGCCATGCAACCGGTTTTAGTTACCACCACAACGAACACCATAGATGAAGCAGAAAAAATAGCGGCAAAACTGGTTGCCGACAAACTTGCCGCCTGCGTGAATATCTTGGGCCCCATAAAATCGATTTATATCTGGGAGGGCGCAACCGTAAACGATACAGAATATAAACTTTTCATAAAAACATTTGAAAATTACTGGGGAAGAATCAGGAATTTAATTAAAGAAATTCATTCGTACACGGTTCCCGAAATATCCATGATAAAAATCAGCGACATGCATCCAAACTATCTTTCCTGGATGCACGAAGTTTTGTAAGATTATGCCCGCCGGTGAAAAACAAAAACTCCATTCTTTAAATTTAAAAGCGGCGACCCTGTCTGTCCTGGTCTCCTCATCATTATTTATCATTAAAATTGTCATTGGCATTTTAACAAACTCCATTGCAATGATTGCCTCGTCGCTTGATTCTGCTCTCGACTTTTTATCTTCCGGAATCAACTTTTATGCTATCCGGCATGCCCAGAAGCCCGCTGATCATCAACACCGTTATGGACATGGAAAAGCCGAAGCCCTTGCTGGCTTTTTGCAAAGTATTATCATTTTTTGCAGCGGTTTTTATCTTATTTACGTATCCATAAAAAGATTTTTTTTCCCCGAACCCCTCGAAAATCTGGAATGGGGCGTTGGCGTTATGATCATCAGCATTCTACTGACCTATTTTTTAATAACATATCAAAAAAACGTGCAAAAAAAAAGCAAATCTCTTGTAATTTCTGCCGACCGCCTGCATTACGTAAGCGATCTGATCAGCAATGCTGCCGTAGTCGTTTCCCTTCTTGCGACAAAATATTTTGGATTAAATCAACTGGATGTTCTGGCAGGTCTGGGAATCGCGGTCTTTATCATAAAGGGGAGCCTTGATATTTTGCGACAAAGCTTTGATACTTTAATGGACAAGGATATTTCAGACAAATACCGGGAAGATATCCTGAGTTTAATCCAGAACATTTCGCCAGACATTTTAGGATACCATGACCTTAGATCGCGCTCGGCAGGAGATATTGATTTTCTGGAGTTTCACCTTGAACTTCCCTCTCATTTGACGGTTATTGAAAGCCATGAGTTAATCGAAAAAGCCATGTATGAATTAAAAAAAATTCATCCAAATATTGAAATTATTGTTCATACCGACCCCGCCGAACTGGATATTAAAAGCGGGAAGATAAAACTTTTTGATCGGGAAAAACCAAGGTTTTATTAATGCCTGAAAATTACCGCTACACCGGAAAAAATAACAGGTAAAAATAAAATGCCATCCATAGCCGCTGGATAAAACCATGGAGAAGAAAGTATTTTATTTTTTTTTCTGGAACCAGAAAGACTGATAAAGGCGATGAAGAAGTAAAATATAATCACAATGAAATCGCCCATAATAAATAGATGAAAAAAGCCGGTTATCAAGCCAAAAATAATTACAACAAAATTCAAAAGAAAAATCAGAGATATAAAAAGAAAAACCATTCTCTGGTTCCAAAAAATAAATATATTACCCTTTCCAATAGATCGGTCTCCTCCAATATCACGAAAATCAAATAAAATACCGTTGATATAATATTCGCTAAAGCGCGCTCCAAATAAATACGGAGTCATTGAAAAATCAAAGGCGATATTTGCCTGCATTAAAGGCAAGTATAAGGTAACAAATGCCCACACAAAACCAAGCAAGGCCGGTTTCAGACAGGAAATATTGTTGATGGAATTATTCGATTTAAAATTGTACAGGTAGAGATAAAAAATTGTCAAGAAGGCAGAAAATAAAACCACCCTTAATAGTAATGCGGTAAAGTATGGAATCAGACAGGCCGCGCCCAGTCCGCAAAATAAAATTATGGCAACAAAAAAATCCTTGTGCTGACTGATAAACCGGCTGCGATCCGGCGAATTTTCATAATCTGCTGAAAGAGCAAATAATCGATCCAGATTATAAACAACGATAGAAGAAAAAAAGGTCAAGAAAATCAAATGGTAATTCACGGAGTTGAAAAGAATGGAATTACTCCATACCAGACCTGCGGCCAGAAGGCCTATATAAATATTTCCATAAAAAAAATAGCCAAATAAATTTTTCAATAATTTATTCAATATCAATCATGTTCAGCATGTCCATTCTTTTGTCTAATTCTATGGACATAACCCTTTTTTCCAGAGCTTCCAGTGTTTTCCGCAAATATTGCCTATAGGTATTTAAAACGCGCATCCTGTGGTCATGGCGTTGAATGCTGTCAAAAATTATTTCTTTGCTTTTTGCTTTATCGAGATCTTGCATTCCGGTTAAAGATTGGGAAAATCTTAATATTATATCGGTATTGGCGTCCATTTTATTGTCTCCAGAAAACAGGGGAGCAGGATTTATCATCTCTCGTTTTTCGATTTTATACGTCGGAGAATTGGTAGTCTCCCGGATATATTCTATAACGACCTTTTTGAGGGTGTTGTCGGCTCCTGGATACAGGTATGCGCTTCCAGTAATAACGTAATGTACTGCGGGATCTTTGAAAGACTCGCCCCGGCTCACTTCCAGTTTTAGTCGTTTTTCCCCGCTGCTGTCTGTTTCCATCATATCTGTTAATTTTGGCAGGAGCAGCGCGATTTTCTTGTGGAGCATGTCAATTTCAACATCGCCGTAACCGGTATCCTCAAAGTTTTTGATTAATTCATTTTGAATAGTTTGAACTGAATACGGCAATTTTGACTGGCTGTATACCCCCCGATGCGCGAAACCAAACAGAAGGCAAACAACAAAAATTTTTCTTTTTATTATCATAATCTATTTTATGATCCTCATAATCTCAAGACCATTCTGATTTTTTCGATTTTCAATATTTTTTCCGCTTTCATTAAAAACGATCGAAACGCCCTGAGTTGAAATATCCTTATTACTATCGGTAAGAAATACTTTCAAGACAACAAGAGTATTTATTTTTTTTAACCACAAAACGGTAAATTTAAAGGAAATTTCGCGATTTGAAATATTATCTTCAAACACATATTCATTTTTGCCCGTTAATAATTTTATCTCCTCCGGAATTTCAAGAACAACCCTTAAAGATTTTCCGGAAGCCGGAACTCCCAGTTTCACGAGGATCTCAATGGGCTCATTAACAGCGTAAACCTGCGGACAGGCAACCTGAATTTGAACAGGACCTGTAATTTTTGCATGGATGTTATGATTATGGTTTGTTGAGGCCAAAAGGTTGATTGTCCCTGAAAAAGCAAGCGGGACGCTGAATAATAATACTTTATTTAACATCAACGATCAGGAGTTTTCGTTCTTTTAAATTTTGTGACGGGAAATTATTTTTTTGTGAACTGGTTGTTACCGTTTGAAACGGGATAGAAACTGCCCCGGAATATTTTTCAGCGCCGCTTTGATATGCAACATCCACAATGACCAATCCATTTTTCTGGTATGGAACCAGAATTTCGGAATTAAATACAATGTTGCTGCATCCTGTGTATTGTCTGGATTGAGCTCCGTAGATTACGACGCTTCCCCGGGTTCGCAGGCTGGCGGTTAAAAAAGTACAATGAAAAACCGGGGATATTTTTATATCCACCGGTATTCTAACATCCGCCTGAACCAGACCCTGTTTTGTACTTTCAATTAAAAAAGATTGTGGTTTGGGATGAATTGCTTCTTCGGATTCCATTTTATTTTCCTGGGCATCTTTTGCATCCATTTCCTTCATCTGTTCCGGGGTATACTGATATTTCTGCATTTTATATCTAAATGTTATCACATAAACCGCGCTAACTGCGCCTATAAAAAAAAGCATGAATAAAGTAAATATCAATTCCCGCTTGTTTTTCTTTTTTTTAATTTCCTCTTCTGAAAGTTGACTCATTAATTTTCTCCTATAAAAATATACTTGCGTTAATTATATACAATATCAAAAGTATATTTACCCGCCACAGGCGAAGAAATCGTTTCTGGCACATTGACGTCAACTATATATTTTTTTCCTGAAACAGCGCTAAACGATACCGCG
>JAOUFE010000118.1 GCA_029858425.1 Spirochaetia bacterium
GCAACTCCGGAAGAAACTTTAATATAATATATTTTCAACCAAAATAAACTATCCAAGACTTTTCCGATACGCTTCTACTTCTTTTAACAAAACATCCACTTCATTCATGGCTGATTCAAACCCGTTAAAATCGCCCTGCTTTGCATTGGCATTCAGCTCGGTAAATTTGTTTCCAAGAATAATCAGTCCAAGACTCAACGATGAGCCTTTTAACGTATGAACGGCAAACAATATTTTTTCATTGTCTTTATTTTTTAATGCATTTCTGATTTGTTCCACAAAAGACCCGGCATTTACAATATATTTATCCAGCAGGGTTTTCAATAAATCTTTTGTTCCTCCTGACAATTCTTCCAGTTCTTTTAATTTTTCAGGGTCTATAATATCCATTTAAATCTCCGAGAGTATATAAATATTTTAAGAATAAATTGTACACTATAAAAGAAAATCTTTACCTGATGTGAATTCTTTGGATTATGTCGCAATATGGCTGATAAAGACTCCAAAATTCCCCCTGTTATTGCAAAAAATATTATTCCAGTTGAAATTGAAGACCAGATGAAATCATCTTACCTTGCTTATGCAATGAGCGTGATTGTGGGACGCGCGCTTCCGGATGTTCGCGATGGTTTAAAACCCGTTCACCGACGAATATTGCATGCCATGAATGAGCGCGGATGGCGGGCAGACAAAGCCTATGTAAAATCAGCCAAGATTGTGGGTGAAGTTATCGGTAATTATCATCCACACGGCGATGTTGCCGTTTATGATACCATGGTGCGGATGGTTCAGGATTTCGCCATGCGCGTACCATTGATCGATGGTCAGGGTAACTTTGGATCGGTAGACGGGGATTCTGCGGCGGCTTATCGCTATACGGAGGCTCGCCTGACTAAAATGGCCAGCGAACTTTTAAAAGACATCGACAAGGAAACCGTTGATTTCTCCCCAAATTTTGACGACACGAAAAAAGAACCCAGGGTTTTGCCGGCATCCTGGCCCAATCTGCTGGTTAACGGGAGCAGCGGTATTGCCGTAGGCATGGCGACCAAAATTCCTCCGCATAACTTAAATGAAGTAATTCAAGCCATTGAATACCTTATTCAAAAACCGGACTGTACATCCCGCGAACTGATGAAATTTATCCCGGCTCCGGATTTTCCTACGGGTGGAATTATTATCGGAAAAGAGGGACTGAAAAAGGCCTATACAACCGGTCGAGGCTCGATTAAAATCCGGGCGGTTACCAGCATTGAAACCAACAGTCGAAATCGCACCTGCATTATTGTTACTGAAATCCCGTACGAAATCAAGAAAAATGAGCTACTGGCCAAAATGGCGCGTCTGGTTACCGACAAAAAAATTGAAGGGTTGGCCGATATCCGGGACGAAAGCGACCGCCGGGGAATGCGCGTAGTTCTCGAACTGAAAAAAGATACCAATGAACAGGTGGTCTTAAACCAGTTATTTTCCCGAACCAGCCTGGAGATCAATTACGGAATAATTTTTCTGGCGCTGGTAAACAACGAACCGAAAATTCTTCAGCTAAAAGACATGCTCAAACATTACGTTGAACATCGACGGGTTGTGGTTGTAAAAAGAACCGAATATGAACTTCGCGAGGCTGAAAAAAAAGCGCATATACTGGAAGGCTTGAAAATTGCCCTGGATTTTATTGACGAAGTAATAAAGATCATCCGTGGGAGCAAAGATGTTGAATCAGCCCGTAACAGTCTAATCAGCCGGTTTAAATTAACAGAAATCCAGGCCAATGCGATTCTCGAATTGCGTTTGCAAAAACTTACGTCGCTGGAATCCAGAAAAATCATCGAAGAATTAAACGAACTTAAAGCTACTATAAAAAGTCTGAAAACCCTGCTCGGCAGCGAAACGAAAATACTGGAATTGGTAAAATCTGAACTGGCCGAAATTCGTGAAAAATTTGGCAAACCCCGCAAATCGGAAATCAGCCAGCAGGATGTCTCGGATGTCTCTTTTGACGCTACCGATCTTATTCACAACCAGGATGAAGTGATTACGCTGAGCGAAGGCGGCTACATCAGGCGTCTGCCCGTAGATACATTTAAAAGACAGCATCGCGGAGGCAAAGGAGTTATCTCTGGCGGTAAAAAAGAAGACAATTTAAAATTTGCCCATTTTTGCCGAAGTCTCGATACAGTTTTATTTTTCTCTAACCGCGGCAAGGTTTTCCATATGAAGGCTTACGAAATAACCGAAGCAGGAAAAGACGCAAGGGGAAAAAACATACGTGGAATGTTGAGCCTGATGAATGATGAATACATTACGGTAATACGATCCATTGAGAAGTTTGACGACAATAATTTTCTTTTATTATTAACCCGACAGGGTATCGTTAAGAAAATGGAAGTCAAGTCCCTGCAAAATGCCAAGAAAGGCGGCATTATGGCCATGCAGTTTAAAAACCCCGATCAGGAATGGTTGATTGATGTTGTGATCGTAACTGACAATGATCAGGTTTTTCTTGGATCAAGCCAGGGAAATGGTTTGAGAACCAGCCTTGGGAAAATGCGTCCTCAAGGCAGATCGGCATCTGGAATTATTGGTATGAACCTCGATGAAACTGATTATATGGCTGGCGCAGACGTGGTAAAAAAAGACGATGATGAATTGATCGTAATTACATCCAAAGGATATGGCAAGCGGGTGCACTACTCCGAATTTGCCGCTAAAGGCAGGGGCGGCAAAGGCATGGCATATTTAAAAATCAGCGATCAGAAAGGTCCGGTTGTTGCCATAAAAACCGTGCGCCCCGGTCAGGAATTAATTATTATTACCGAATCCGGAATGACTTTGAGAATTGGCGTAAATGATATTCCGGTACAGGGCAGAACCGCTTCTGGCGTAAGAATTGTAAACTTGAACGAAGGCGACCATATCGTCGATATAACAGTCTGGAGCGAATAATTTTTCTAAAAATTAATTTTTTTTTTAATACAAACTGAAAAAAAAACATTTTTCTCCCTATAACATAATAGAAGATTAGAACGGATACTATTTGAATTTACATTTTTCCGGATTAATCTCATTAGTTAAAAACCAAAGGAGAAAATTATGTTTTTCAATCAAATGAATATCAACCAGTTAAAAGGCAGGATTATCAATGAGCCTGAACTCCGTGAAACAAAAACAGGAAAAAAAATTCTTGCTTTTACCCTCATGTATTTCACCCGACAATCCACCGATGCTGAAGGTTCGCACAATAACTTTATTCAGGTTGAGGCCTGGCAAAAGGTAGCCGAGATTTGTGGGCCAATGCTGATGAAAGGACTTGAGGTTATTGTTAACGGCAATATTCTTCAAAAAAGATGGACAGATGAAAATGGAAAGATGAAATCCAATTTTATTTTTACCGCTGAAGCCATCAGCATTTCTGATGAAAAGTTTTCCAGCGGACAGCAGGAATACGCAGAAGATGCGGCGTAAATGATTTTCGAAGAGTTTGGGCATGAACTGCCCAAACTCTTCATGAGTACTGCCCAGCCTCTTTACTTGTGAAATTATAGAATGGCATCAGAAAGAAAATCATTGACATTGAATATTTCTTTTTCAGCCTTGTTTCTGTTTTTAGAACAACCTTTTTAAAGACTATTGAAGAGTAATGGAGGATATATGAATCTTGGAGATTTGGGAAATATGAAGGATCTATTTGGGAAAATGAGAGATGCTCAAAAACATATGAAAGAGATTCAAAGTGAACTCCAGGATATGCGGGTAGAAGCTCAAACCGGAGCAGGAATTGTAACAGCGATAGTAGATGGAGAGGGAAAACTTATCGACATTAAAATTGATACTTCGCTTCTTGAAGCCAATGAAATGGCCGCGCTACCCAAATTGATAGTCAAGGCGGTTCAGGAAGCGCAAAAGAAATCCAAATCGGAGGCCGCCGAAAAAGCAAAAGCTTTTACCAGCGGATTAAATTTTCCCGGTTTTGGATCATGATCCCTGAATTAAACGAGCTTGCCAATCTGGTCTCCGGATTTCCGGGTATCGGTCAAAAATCTGCCACACGAATTGCATTTCATCTTCTCAAACAATCAGATCGTTATATTAACAATCTGATCGATACAATAGCAAAATTTCATAAAAATATGCAATTTTGCCCTGAATGCGGTGCATTGAAGAATCGCGAGCTTGGCTGCGAACTATGTTCAGATGCAAGGGATCATAGCATATTATGCGTGGTTGAACAACCATCCGATGCATTTACGATAGAAATTTCCGGGGATTATCATGGAATATATCATGTTTTAATGGGCTGCCTCTCTCCTTTGGACGGAATTGGCCCGAATGATATCCGGTTAAAGGAATTGGAAGCAAGAATTCGCAATAAAGATATCGTCAAGGAAATTGTTGTAGCCACAAATCCCAGTCTTGAAGGTAATGCTACAGCCAACTATATTGCAGAGGAATTCAAAAATATTTCAGGGTTGAAAATATCGAGAATTGCCATGGGGCTGGCCATTGGTTCCCAGTTAGAATTTTCGGATTCAAAAATTATTTCTCAATCCATAAAAAATCGAACATTAATATTGGAAGGAAACTAAAATCAACAGCTCAAAGAGATTCATCCTTTTTGTATATTCTCAAGTCATCCCCGGCAAGACTATAACGATATAACTGTTGATATCCATGATCCAAAAAATATTTTTCATCATTTGCCGCAATCGCACGGCTTGCCTGAAAACTGCGTCCTTCATTCCATATTTTTTCTGTGCTCTCAAATGCTATCGCAAAATCGACAAACCCCCTGCCCCAGATCTTTTCAGAGAATCCGGGGCCGGCTTCTATCATTAAATTTATGGCTCCATTTTCATATACAAAAGAAAATAATGAATCCAGATCATCATAATTTTTGACAAGAAATCCATTTTTTTTGTGATCCCCCATTGCATTTAAAACATTTTTATCATCTGTAATTAAAAAAAACTGTCCAGGCAATGATTCCTGTAGCTTTATATATTTTTGAAGATCTCCAGCTTGCCAGTTCTTTGAAAACGAGGGCATCATAAGAAATCGTTTGTTGCGATTTCGTAGCGCCTCCGGATAATTGCTCTCAAAGGCCAATAATATTTCGCTAAAAAAATTTTTCTGCCGAATACCGGATACTGGAATTCCTTTATATCTCGGATTCAACAAAGGACGATCATCATACACAGTTCCTGGAGTAGCCAGCACACATTGAAACATTTTTCGCATGCGAAATACCAACTCTTGAGATTCCTTTCCTGAAATAGGCCCCGAAGTTCCCATTTTGGGCGCCACGTTTCCATTTCTGGTTTGCGCCCATTTTAAAAATATTCTTGGTCTTTTATTTCTGTTAACAAAATGAAAAGCATCCAGAGTCCATAGCAATTCCTCTTTAAAAAATTCCTTTCCAGAGATTTCAACATCCACTCCGGCATTAACAAGACAGGATACGCCATCAACTTTGCCTGAGAAATCCCGGCTGCCAATTACAACTCTGGCTATCTTGCTGTCAACGATCGCCAGGGTACATGGAGGCGTTTTACCGTAATGACTACAGGGTTCCAGAGTAACAAATAATGTTGAATCTGCAAGCGACCTCAATCCAAAATTCCGCTTTGCGCTTTCAATCGCCATAATTTCGGCATGATGAGATCCATGCGCTTGCGTATATCCTGCGCCAATTAATCTGCCAACTTTATCCACAATTACTGCGCCAACAGGAGGATTGGGGTCGGAATTCCCGATTGCATAAATAGACTGCCGGAAAGCTTCAAGCAAATAATTCATCATAAATATTTCTCATAGGGAGTAATATGGACAACCATGGCCTTTGAGCGCGCCATTTTTAATGTGGCGTTACCCGCTGTCCTCCGTGAGGATATTTTTTCTTTCCTGGACAGCCCATTTTTACTGCGGACTGAGCAGTACTTATGAAATTATTGAATGTTGTCGGTATGACCCAGTTCATCCAGACTGTAAATTAAATAGTCTAATTCTACGAGAATGATTACCTGATCTTCCAGTTTTGCAACTCCGCGAACAAGAGCTTTTGTATTATCTCTCAGCATGTCCGGATTGCCTTCAATACTGTCTTCTGGTACATTGATTACTCTGCTCACGTCGTCGACCACCATTCCAACAAGTTTATTGTCATGAGTTACAACAACGATTCTGGTAAATTCATCATAGGCTAAATCCGGTAATCCAAATTTTTGCCTTAGCCCGATAATGGGAATAATATTCCCTCTCAAGTTCATTACGCCAAGTATAAAATGCGGGCTGCGCGGCAGCTTTTTTATTGTCTTCATCCGGATTATCTCCTGAACTTTTTCTATTTCAAGGCCATAATCTTCATTGCCTACCCTGAAAACAATGATCTGCCTTGTTTTAGAAGAGGTCAGCAACCTTTCGGAATCCGCTTCTGGAAATTCTTTTTCTTCATTACTCATTATAATACCTCATGTAACTGAATGTACTTCCAAAATACTTTTATTGTCTGATTTTTCCATATCTTTATTTTCATTCGTATCCAGACTTAGAATAGCGCTTGAAACTTTAAATTGATTTGCCGTTTCAATCAAATCCTGAATCTTCCCCATAAATCCCTGCAACATTTGATCATCTTTTTCTATTTCGTCTCGATTTTCAACTGCGAGGTGATCAATTTGTTCCATAATTTTTAACAGATTCTCTGACACTTCTGACTGTTCTTTGGTTCTTTCGCTGATCTTCCTGGAAATATCTACCACAGTTTGCACCCTTCCGCCAGTATCAGTTACATCGATCTGCTGTCTGGATGTATAGTTCGCCATTTCAACAATTTCCTTGTCAAGACTCTCCATCATCTGGGCAATTTGTTTAAAAATGCTCCTTGCGCTTTCCACTTTGTTTGAAACGTCCAAAACCTGTTGCACGGTCTCCTTGATTAAAACCGAGATTTCTTCGGCGCTTTTGGCCGATCTTTTGGCCAATTCCGAGATTTCATTGGCTACCACAGAAAAACCATGACCATGCACACCGGCTCTTGCAGCCTCAATAGATGCGTTAAGCGCCAGCAAATTTGTCTGATCTGAAACATCATCAATCAGGTTGATAATTCCCTTGATTTTTTTAGATGAGTCGGCAATCTTTTGAACATTTTTTGCAAATTCATCAATAGTTTGTAATCCGGTATTTGATTTCTGGGCAACATTTCTTGCGCTACGGGTAATTTCCAGCCGTTTATCAGCGGACTGATCAAATGATTTTTCCAGATTTTGCATAGCTATTTTGTTTTTCTCGACAAGATCCTGCTGTTTTGTTGCATCAAAAAATATTTCTTCCGAAGCATTCTTGATATTGTTCAAATTCAAGGTCGCATCTTTGATAAGATTTCCAATTCTTACCGATGAGTTCTGTAAATTTCCCAGATTCACAAAGAATTGTCTTCCTTCATGCACAACATCTTTGCCGCTCTGCACAATAAGGATTAGCATAGTGCGAAATTTTACAACCATTTTATTTAAATTAAAAGCAAAATATCCAATATCATCATTATGGTCAATTTTTATATCCTGCATGGAGAGATCGCCTGAACTTATTTTTTCCATGACTTCTTCCAGATCAGAAATAGGAATGTGCACCAGTTTTTTGCTGCGGCTGTAGGAAATAAAACTGGAAACAGAGGTTACAAAAATAACAAGTCCTATCAGCATAAATATTAGATAGTATAAAGGTTTGAATACTTCAGACATATCTACCTGGATGACAACGGATCCATTCCACAGAAGATTATCCTGCGCCGAGATATGATCTTTGATATTGCTCCAGGAAAACATCACCTGTTTGGCGTTGAAGGCTTCCCGTTCACTTCCCAAAGGAGCAAATTTTATGTACTGCGCTACGGGGTTACTTTTATCTTTGTTTAAAATATATTTATTCCAATCCGAGTCGCTGCTAAATAAAACCAGACCGTCATTGGACATAACATGAGCTTGTATAGATTTCATTTTCTGGTTTTTTCGAATATGCGTTATCCTGCTAAAAACATCCTGGGACACGAGAATCGTATTTTCAAACAATACAATGCAACCGCCGCTTACTGGTTGAGTCCAGAAAAAAATATTCTTTGGAAGGCTCGTGTCCTCTGTATTTATTCCCATTTTTTCCGGGAAAAAACTGACATCTTTGGACACCTTGCATTTATAAAACCAT